>NZ_JAAKYA010000079.1:0-88213 GCF_011044775.1 Limisphaera ngatamarikiensis
ATATTCAACGCCGAACCCAAAAAAATCTTCACCCGCCGGTGCAATACCTCAGGCGATGGCTAAGGTTTGGGGCTGCCCGGGGAACGCCCGGGACAACCCTGAGGGATCGGTCGGCCGCTGTGACATGCACAAAACAGCAGACCGGACCGGCCGGGCAGGGGGCCGAATCCAACCCGGGCGCGTGTGGTCCCTCGAAACCTCCGACCTCAGCATTGCACTGTAGCCTCCTCCACATCCCTTCCCGGGTTTTGCCGACCGGGGGATCTGCCTACGCGACCAGGTCGATGGGGGAACCCCACAGCTCATGGAACAACCTCAGTGCTGAAACCTTGATCCGGCCCCGGCGGTAAAGATTGTCCCGGTCGCCCCCAACTCCTCCGCACTTGCGCACCGCCAAAACCACTGTCCGGGGTCGGTCTGCGCGCCTCATTCCGGGGTAAGTACCCTGGCGGTCATGGCTGCCTTCGCGGGTTTCCGCGCCCTGCCGCTTCCAGGGTTACCCTCGCCGGGGTGCGGGCACCGAAGCCGCACCGCGGTTTGTTGCTCGTAAAACCGCCCCGACGTGCCCGGCCTCTTCAAAGATCGATGGGCAGGGGATCGGGAAGCGGGCCTGTAACCTCGCAGCCCGGGAAACCCGAACCCAACCACGGGAGTGTGGCTGATTGCCAAACGAGGAACGGCGATCGGTGAACTGCGCGCTGCCGGGATCTTGAAGAAATCCCGGTCGGCGAGAAGCCGGGCCACTTTTGGGCACCCGGGACCGCCCCTTGTAATTTCGTTCATGCGACAATCTTTCTGTCCCACCTTCGACCTGCGCGCCTGGTTGGCTGTCCGATGCCCGGCCGGACCAACTTTTCACCCCGCTACAGATCGGCAGGGTCATTTGGCGAGTCACATTCGCCCACTTGCTGGTACGGCCCTTCAGGGGTGCCGGGCCCTGCTAGCGCGTGGTTTTGAACACTCAAAGTCCGGGTGTAACCCAGGGTGTTGACATTTGGAAAAACGTCTCCAGATTGGCGGCGGTTCTTTGAACGTTCCGGAGTGGTCCGGAACACGCCGTGAACAAGTGCCCCGCACGAGCGGGGAGAATAGGGAAGCGGGTGAGAATCCCGCGCGGTTGCGCCGCTGTAACGAGCGACGAAACGCCTCAAAGGCCACTGTCCGTAAGGATGGGAAGGCCGGCGGAGTAGGATGACCTCGGAGCCAGAAGACCTGCTTGTTCACGCTCATCGGGCCCGGTTGGGTGACCGGGCCGCTGTCGCGCCAAACGACAGGGTGAGGAAGCCAACCAGCGCGGTTTTGGCGGCCGCGCATTCGAATCACCACCTGCCATGCTCATGCTCAACGGTGGCCGGCACCGATCGGCCCCGCGAGGTCCCTTTGACGGGACTCAAACCGTTGCCTCCGGACCGGAGGCCCTTGCAGCTGATTTGCCAACAGGAGACGCAGCAGCCGTTCTCGCCCGGCAACCGGATGCTCCGCACGCATCACCGGACCAGGGCGGGGGCACCACCAACTTCCCGGCGACCCCGGCCGGGCCTCTGCCCACCATTATCAAGCGGGACGGCCGACGCGTGTCGTTCGACGCCGAGCGCATCCGGCGCGCCCTCGAAAAAGCCTTCCGCGCCACGCTCAAACTACCTGCCGACGCGCCCCTTTCGGCCGAACTGGCCGAAGAGATCGAAGCGCTCACCGGCGCCGTGGTGCGCTGGTGCCGGGACCGCGCCGAGGTGTCTGTCGAAGAAATCCAGGACGAGGTGGAGCGCACGCTCATGCGGGCCGGACGCTACGCCGTCGCCCGCCGCTACATCCTCTACCGCGAGGCCCGCGCCGAGGCGCGCCGCCGCCAGCAACTCACCTACCGCCGCGCCGACGGCACCGAAGCACCGTTTCCGCACGAAGCGCTGCGCGTGCGCATCGAAGCGGCCTGCGACGGTCTGGACGACGTCGATCCCGGGCTGGTCCGAGAAGAGCTGCTGCGCACGGTCTATCCGGGCATTCCGGAAGACGAACTGGACAAAGCGCTGATTCTGGCGGCCCGCACGCACATCGAACGCGAGCCCAACTACACGTACGTGGCCGCCCGGCTGCTGCTGGACGCGCTCTACCGCGAGGTCTTCGGACGCCCGGTGCCGCCCGCTGAGCAGGCCGAAGCCTGTCGCGCCGGCTTCCGGGCGTACCTGGAGCACGGCGTCCGCCTGGGCCGCCTCGACGAGCGCCTGCTCCAGACGTTCGACCTCGACCGCCTGGCCGCGGCGCTCCGCTCCGAACGCGACCGTCAGTTCACCTTCCTCGGGTTGCAGACGCTCTACGACCGCTACCTGCTGCACGAGCCCGAAGGCCGCCGCTTCGAGCTGCCCCAGTATCTCTGGATGCGCGTGGCCATGGGGCTGGCGCTCGCCGAAGACGATCCCACCGCCCGCGCCATCCAGTTCTACGAGCTGCTTTCGAGCTTCCGCTTCATGAACTCCACGCCCACGCTCTTTAACGCGGGCACGCCCCATCCCCAGCTTTCGTCCTGCTACCTGACCACGGTGCAGGACGACCTGGGCGCGATCTTCAAGGCGATCCGCGACAACGCGCTGCTTTCGAAGTGGGCCGGGGGGCTGGGCAACGACTGGACGCCCGTCCGCGCTCTGGGCGCCCACATCCGGGGCACCAACGGCCGCAGCCAGGGCGTCATCCCCTTCCTGAAGATCGTCAACGACACGGCCGTGGCCGTCAACCAGGGCGGCAAACGCAAAGGCGCCGTGTGCGCCTATCTGGAAGTGTGGCATCTGGACATCGAGGAGTTTCTGGAGCTGCGCCGCAACACGGGCGACGAGCGCCGCCGCACGCACGACATGAACACCGCCTGCTGGATTCCGGATCTGTTCATGCAGCGCGTGCGGGAACGCCGGCACTGGACGCTCTTTTCGCCCGACGAGGTGCCCGATCTGCACGACCTCTACGGCCGCGCCTTCCGCGAGCGCTATGAGCACTACGAGCGCGAGGCCGAAGCCGGCCGCATCCGCAACTGGCGCCGCGTCGAGGCCGTCGATCTCTGGCGCAAAATGCTCTCGATGCTGTTCGAGACCGGCCATCCCTGGCTCACCTTCAAGGACCCCTGCAACATCCGCTCGCCCCAGGACCATGTGGGCGTCGTCCACTCGTCGAACCTCTGCACCGAAATCACGCTGAACACCTCGCCCGAAGAGGTGGCCGTTTGCAACCTGGGTTCGGTCAACCTGGTGGCGCACGTGGACGAGCGGGGCGAGCTGGATCGGGACAGGCTGCGCGACACGATCCGCACGGCCGTGCGCATGCTCGACAACGTGATCGATCTCAACTTCTACCCGATCCCGGAAGCCCGCACCGCGAACCTGCGCCACCGGCCGATCGGCCTGGGCCTGATGGGCTTTCAGGACGTGCTCTACCGCCGGGGACTCTCCTATGCCAGCGAGGCCGCCGTGGAGCTGGCCGACGAGCTCATGGAATTCATCGCTTACTGCGCCTACGAGGCCTCGTCGGACCTGGCAGCCGAGCGCGGTGCCTATCCCACGTTCAAGGGCTCCAAGTGGGATCGTGGCCTGCTGCCGCTCGACACGCTCGACCTGCTCGAAGCCGAGCGCGGCGAGCCGGTGCCCGTCCCGCGCACAGCCCGCCTCGACTGGGACGCGCTGCGCGAAAAGATCCGCCGCCAGGGCATGCGCAATTCGAACGTACTGGCCATCGCCCCTACAGCCACCATCGCCAACATCTGCGGCGTCAGCCCGTCGATCGAACCCACCTACAAAAACCTCTACGTCAAGAGCAATCTCTCGGGCGAGTTCACCCAGCCCAACCCCTACCTCGTGCGTGATCTTAAAGCACGAGGCCTCTGGGACGAGGAAATGCTGGACGACCTGAAGTATTACGACGGCTCGGTGCAGGAGATCGAGCGCATCCCGCCCGAGCTGAAGGAGCGCTACCGGACGGCCTTTGAAATCGAACCGCGCTGGCTCATCCAGTGTGCGGCCCGGCGCCAGAAGTGGATCGACCAGAGCCAGTCGCTCAACCTGTATCTGGCCGCGCCCAGCGGTCGCATGCTCAGCGAAACGTACCAGCTCGCCTGGCAGCTCGGCCTGAAGACCACCTACTACCTGCGGGCGCTGGCCGCCACCCAGATCGAAAAATCCACGCTCGACATCAACCGCCGCGGCATCCAGCCCCGCTGGATGAAAAGCCGCTCGCCTTCGAGCGACATCGTCGTCCGCCGCGACGGGCCCGCCTGCTCGCCGGACGACCCGAGCTGTGAGGCCTGCCAGTGATTAACGTCTTCCACGTCCAACCCCAAAACCAGGAACAGCCATGATGGAACTTCCCGCCTTCGGTTCGCGCCGCATTCGCGTCGAAGACAAGCGCCTGATCAACTGCCACGAGGTGGACGTCAACCAGCTCATGCCCATCAAGTACGCCTGGGCCTGGGAGCATTACCTCAACGGCTGCAAAAACCACTGGATGCCTAGCGAAATCCCCATGGCCCGCGACATCGAGCTGTGGCGTTCCAACAAGCTGACCGACGACGAGCGGCTGGTCATCCTGCGCAACCTGGGCTTCTTCGCCACGGCCGAAAGCCTGGTGGGCAACAACATCGTGCTGGCCATCTTCCGCCACGTCACGAACCCGGAGTGCCGCCAGTACCTGTTGCGCCAGGCCTTTGAAGAAGCCATCCACACGCACGCCTTCCTCTACATCGTCGAAAGCCTGGGCCTCGACGATGGTGAAGTCTTCAACATGTACCGTGAAATCCCGGCCGTGGCCCGCAAGGACGAATTCGAAATGGAGCTGACGCGCGAAGTGCTGCGGCCCGACTTCACCACAGCCACCGTCGAGGGCGCCCGGGCGTTTCTGAAAAACCTGATCGGCTACTACGTGATCATGGAGGGGATCTTCTTCTACAGCGGCTTTGCCATGATCCTCTCCTTCCATCGCCAGAACAAGATGACCGGCATCGGCGAGCAGTTCCAGTACATCCTGCGCGACGAGACAATCCACCTGAACTTCGGGATCGACCTGATCAACGGCATCAAGGCCGAAAATCCCGAGCTGTGGACGCCCGAATTTCAGCGTGAGGTGCAGCAGCTCATCGAAGAGGCCGTCGAGCTGGAGGTGGCTTATGCCTACGACTGCCTGCCACGCGGCGTGCTGGGTCTGACGGCGCCCATGTTCCGGGAGTACGTCCAGTACATCGCCGACCGACGCCTGGAGCGCATCGGCCTCAGGGCCCGCTACGGCTCGAAGAATCCGTTCCCCTGGATGAGCGAAACCATCGATCTGCTCAAAGAAAAGAACTTTTTCGAGACGCGGGTCACCGAATACCAGCAGGCCGCCGCGCTCTCGTGGGATGAGTGAGCGGGTGGAACTGGACTGGAAACAACCGGTCTCAACGCAAAACAAAACAGCAAGATGAAACCGCTGGATCGCATCACGATCAACCCGGAAATCTGCCTGGGTCAGCCCACCATCCGGGGGACACGCATCACGGTCAGCACCATCCTGAAGCTGCTGGCTGCGGGTAAAACCGTACAGGAGGTGCTGGAAGCCTATCCAGAACTGGAAGCCGAAGACATCTACCAGGCGCTTGCCTATGCGGCCTGGCATGTTTCGGAACAGGTTCATCCGGATCTGCCGGAACAGGCATGAGCGAAGCAATACGTCTGCTCGCCGACATGAACATCTCGCCCCTAACTGTTGCGCTATTGCAACAGCAGGGCTGGGATGTAATTCGTGTTTCGGATCGGCTGCCGGTCAACGCACCGGACTGGGAAGTGCTGCGACTTGCCCGGGAAGAAGGTCGCATTCTCATAACCCATGATCTTGATTTTTCATCACTTTTGGCAATTTCTGGATGGCCAAAACCCTCCCTGATCACGCTTCGCCTGTACAACGTAGATCCCAATACGGTCGCACGCCATATAGATCGTGTTCTGCGGCGATTCGGGCAACGCTTGCTCGAAGGCTATGCAGTCAGCGTAGATGAACAAAGCGTCAGATTACGCCCTTTGCCTATTTCCTAAAAAAACTTTGCACCCCATGATCCAGGCAACGAATCTCGGTTTTCCCCGCATCGGGCTCCATCGTGAACTGAAGTGGGCCGTCGAGGGCTACTGGGCCGGCCGCACGTCGGAAGACGCGCTGCAGGAGACGGCACGCCAGCTCCGGGCCCGCCACTGGCAATGGCAACAGGAGGCCGGGCTTGATCAGATTCCTTCGAACGACTTCTCGCTCTACGACCACGTGCTCGATACGATCGCGCTCGTGGGCGCCGTGCCCGAGCGTTTCGGCTGGAAGGGCGAGACCGTGGACCTGACCACCTACTTTGCCATGGCCCGGGGCGTCCAGGAAAAAGAGCTGGAAGCGCGGGGACTGGAAGGCACCGGCGTTCCGCCGCTGGAAATGACGAAGTGGTTCGATACGAACTACCACTACCTGGTGCCCGAATTCCACCCGGAGCAGCGCTTCCGGCTCGCCTCCACGAAGCCCATCGACGAATACCTGGAGGCTAAGGCGCTGGGCATCGAAACGCGGCCGGTGTTGCTGGGACCGGTCTCGTTCCTGCTGCTGGGCCGGGCGACGGTGGCGCACCTCGACCCGCTTACGCTGCTCGACCGCCTGCTGCCCGTCTACGCCGAGGTGCTACACCGATTGAAGGCGGCTGGCGCCCGCTACGTGCAGATGGATGAGCCCTGCCTGGTGCTTGACCTGCCGCCCGGTGCCCGACAGGCCTATGAGCAGGCCTACGCGGCGCTGAACCGGCCCGAGCATCCGGCGCTGGTACTGACCACTTACTTCGGCGGCCTCGAGGAAAACCTGCCGCTGGCGCTCTCGCTGCCGGTGGCGGCCGTCCATCTCGATCTGGTGCGCGCGCCCGAGCAGCTCGATTCGGCCCTGGCCCACCTGCCTGAAGACCGCATCCTGTCGCTGGGGCTGGTGGATGGCCGCAACGTCTGGCGCACTGACCTCGACGTGGCCGCCTCCATGCTGCGGCGGGCCGTCGACGCCCTCGGCCGCGAACGGGTCTGGGTTGGTCCCTCCTGCTCGCTGCTGCACGTGCCGATCGATCTGGACGCCGAGCCCGAACTCGACCCGGAAATCCGTCCCTGGATGGCCTTCGCCCGCCAGAAGCTGGACGAGGTGGTCACGCTCAAATGCCTTGTCAACGAGGGCGAGGCAGCCGCAGGGGATCGGCTCGAGGCAGCCCGCCGGGCGCGTCAGGAACGCCTGACTTCTGCGCGTCGGATCGACCCGGAAGTGCGGCGGCGCCTGGCCACGCTTTCGCCCGAGATGTCCCGCCGGGGCCGTCCTTTTGCCGAGCGCTACGCGCTGCAGCGCACGCGGCTGAAGCTGCCGCCACTGCCCACTACCACGATCGGCTCGTTCCCCCAGACCGACGAGCTGCGCCGGCAGCGCGCGGCCTTTCGGCGGGGCGAGCTGTCCCGCGCGGCCTACGAGCAGTTCCTGGAAGCCACCATCGCCGAGACAATCGCCCGCCAGGAAGCCATCGGGCTGGACGTGCTCGTGCACGGCGAGCCCGAACGCTCCGACATGGTGGAGTATTTTGCCGAGCAGCTTCAGGGCTTTCTGGTCACACAAAACGGCTGGGTGCAGAGCTACGGCACGCGCTGCGTGCGCCCGCCCATCCTCTACGGCGACGTGGCGCGACGCAGCCCCATGACCGTGCGCTGGACCACCTTTGCGCAGCGCTGCACCGCGCGTCCCGTCAAAGGCATTCTGACCGGGCCGGTGACGATCCTGCAGTGGTCCTTCGTGCGTGACGACCAGCCCCGGGCCGACACCTGCCGCCAGATTGCCCTGGCGCTCCGCGACGAGGTGGCCGACCTCGAAGCCGCCGGCATCGCCGTCATCCAGATCGACGAACCAGCCCTGCGCGAGGGGCTTCCCCTGCGCCGCCGGGACTGGCCCGCCTATCTCGAGTGGGCCGTCGAATGCTTCCGCCTTGCCTCCTGCGTCGTGCGCGACGAGACCCAGATCCACACGCACATGTGCTACGCCGACTTCGAGGACATCCTGGAGGCCATCGCCGCGCTCGACGCCGACGTGATCTCCATCGAGGCGGCGCGCTCGCGCATGGCGTTGCTGGACGCCTTCCGGCGCTTCCACTATCCGAATGCCATCGGTCCCGGCGTGTACGACATCCACTCGCCGCGCGTGCCATCGGTGGAAGAGATCGAGGCGTTGCTGGAACGAGCGCTGGAGGTGATCCCGGCCGAACGGCTGTGGGTCAACCCCGACTGCGGCCTCAAAACGCGCCGCTGGGCCGAGGTCGAGCCCGCCCTGCGCCACATGGTTCAGGCCGCTGTGCAGCCGCGCCAGGACCAGACCCCACCCTTAGGGCCCACACCATCCGGCCGGTTAACAGGGTGAAGCGGCCGCGACGAGACCCGGGTGAAGCCCGACCCAACAGCATCCCGCCCCGCACGGTTCGGAGCCCGGACGTGAAAGCCCCTGCCGGCGTCGCCTGCCTTCGCAGCGATGCAACCGAGCTGCCGGGGAGCGGGTACCACCCATGGGCCGGTTGCGTACCAAAATCCGCGGGCAATTACCGCCCTCAGGGCAGCTCAAACACCAGTCGGGTGCGGCTGCCGCGTTGGCGGTGGATCATTTCCAGTTCCGTGACCTCCCAACGCCCCTGGACCTTTCGAAAGCGTCGCGGCAGAAACTCCTTCATCAGCCGACCCTCGGCGTCGAACGCCTCGGCATAAACCAGCCCGCCCGTGTCGCGATCCCACCAGGCGCGCACCCGAACATAACCTTCCGGCGGGGCCTCGTCGGTTTCGCTCTCCACCACGTCGCAGAACTGTCCGCGCCGCATTTCGGAACGGATCAGCCGCTGTCGTGGCCACCAAAGAAACGCCATGGCGAGGTCTGCGGGGGTGAAATCACTCCCCGCCACGGGCCGCATCCATTCGCTCGATGGCAGCGGGGCTCCCTCCTTCGGCAGAGGTTCGTCGCGCCCGCACGCGGCACGGAACACGTTGGGCGGGCCGTCGGGCCGGTGCCGGATCCATAAACGGACCCGGACGCCCTCCGCGTCCGGCCCGGCCTCGTACAGGGTGCACCAGCCCGTCTCCAGCGGAAACACCGCCAGTTGAAGCGGTACTTCAAAGGGCGGCTGTGGGCGGGCCGGACGCACCACCAACCGTCCCCGATTGGTGAGAGCTGCCTCGGGCGTCATGCTGCGAATCCGCTGGATGATGTCCCGGCCCGCCCTCTCGGCAGACTCGGCGCCACGCACCATCAAGGTTCCGGAGAAAAAGGCTGCCGTCCACCAGAGCAGAACGGTCCGGAGCAACCGGGCGCAGGTCAAAAACGGTTTCATGCGCGGGGAAACACCAGAGAAAACACCTCCGTGATGTGACGCACGAAGAGCGGTTTGAGGCGTTGCCGGACCTCGGCCGGGACCTCCTCCCAGTCCCCTTGATTGCCCACCGGCAGAATCACGCGGCGCAGGCCGTGTCGGCAGGCCGCCAACAGCTTTTCACGCACGCCACCCACGCGCAGGACCTGCCCCCGGAGGGTGATCTCGCCCGTCAGGCCGAGGTCCGACGGCACCGGCCGTTGTTGTTCCAGCGACGCCAGCGCCATCAACACCGCAAGGCCCGCGCTGGGGCCGTCCTTTGGGACGGCGCCGGCCGGGATGTGCACATGCCAATCGTATTTGTCCTCCGGTTCCACCGACAGCCCCAGCGTCTGCGCACGGCTCCGCAGACAACTCAACGCCGTGCGTGCACTTTCCTTCATCACCTCGCCCAGTGAACCGGTGAGAAGCAACTGACCTCGACCCGGCATGCGTGTGACCTCGATGTACAACACCTCGCCGCCGTAGGGTGTCCAGGCCAGCGCCAGTGCAATCCCGCAATCCCGAATGCGTTCCGGCGGTTCGGCGGGAAACCGGGGCGGACCGAGCCACTCGGGCAGGTCCGCGGGCTGAATCCGCACCGGCGCACCTTGAGCCTGCGGATTCGAAATCAGCAGCCGGCGGGTGGCCTTCCGCGCCAGGGCCGCCAGGTCCCGTTCGAGTTGGCGCACGCCGGCCTCGCGGGTATACTCGCGGATGATCCGGCGCACCGTGGCCGACGGCAGGGTGACCTCCCGGGCCGACAGGCCGTGTTCCTGCAATTGGCGCGGCCAGAGATGCCGCCGGGCAATGTGCAGTTTCTCCGATTCCGTGTATCCCGGCAGTTCGATCACTTCCAGCCGGTCGCGCAGGGCCGGATGAACCGGGTCCAGCCAGTTGGCCGTGCCGATGAACAACACGCGCGAAAGGTCGAACGGCAGGTCCAGGTAGTGATCCACAAAGGCCTGATTCTGCAGCGGATCCAGCACTTCCAGGAGGGCCGAGGCCGGGTCGCCTCGGGCATCATTGCCCACCTTGTCCAGTTCATCCAGCACCAGGACCGGATTGCGGCTTTCCAACCGGCGGAGGGTCTGAAGGATCCGGCCCGGCATGGCCCCCACGTAGGTCCGGCGATGCCCCCGGATCTCGGCCTCGTCCCGAACGCCGCCCAGCGAGATTTGGGCAAATTTCCGTCCCAAAGCCCGCGCCACGCTGCGGCCCAGAGAGGTCTTGCCCGTACCCGGCGGTCCCACCAGACAGAGAACCGGGCCCTTGATCTGGCGCCGCCGCTGGAGCACCGCGATGAATTCCAGCAGCCGTTCCTTCACCTTCTCCAGCCCGTAGTGGTCCTCGTCCAGGATGCGCGCCGCGCGGTCCAGATCCCAGTTGTCCTCCGTCTCACGGGTCCACGGAAGCGCCAGGATCCATTCCACGTAGTTCCGCGCCACCGCATATTCCGGCGAGACACCGGGGATTAGCTCCAGCCGTTCCAGTTCCCGGGCCGCCACGGACCGCACCTCGGCCGGCAACTGAAGCTCTTCCAACCGCTGGCGCAGGATTCGCACGTCCGGGCTGCCGCTCTCTTCCTCGCCCAGCTCGCGCCGGATCACCCGCAACTGTTCCCGCAGGAAATAATCCCGCTGCGTCTTGGTGATGGAGGTGGCCACCTCGGCCTGGATTTTCGAGCTGAGGGAAAGGACCTCCCGTTCCCGATGCAGCAGCGGCAGCAGGATCTGGAGCCGTTCACGAACCGGGGCCGTTTCCAGCACCTTCTGCCGTTCCTCCAGCCGCAGGTTCAGGTGCACCGCCACCAGGTCGGCAAAATGCCCCGGATCCTCCGCGTTCAGTGCCGCCATGCGGGCCTGCTCGGGAATCGCCGGGGACAACTGCACGATGTCCTGGAACTCCGCCTGTGCGTTGCGCAACAGCGCCAGTGTCTCCACTGAATCATCGCGCTCGTCCCGCAGCAGGTCATACTTCGCCACCAGGTAGGGCGACTCACGCACCGCCTCCCGCAGCCGAATCCGCCACAGCCCCTCCACCAGAATCCGCACGTTGCCGTCCGGATACTTCAGCATCTTCAACAGCCGCACCGCGCACCCCACCGGGTGCAGGTCCCCCAGACCCGGGTTTTCCTGTTCCGGCCTGCGCTGAAGACAAACTCCGAGCAGCCGGTCGCCCGCCACCACGTCATCAATGAGTTGGATGCTCGGACCCGACTCGACCAGCAACGGCGTTACCATCCCGGGGAATACCACGATGTCCGACAACCCCAACACCGGCAGCGCCTCCGGCAACGACCGCGAGGAAATCCGCGACGGCGCACCGGCCTCCCGGGCGACATCGTGGATGCTCACATACTCCGTGTCGGTGGATTCCCTCGGGATGGACATCTCGTGGGATTGATTGACCGGCCTGCGACCGGGCCGCTTTATTTGCCGTTCGGCGCGGGCTCCACGGTGAGGCGCTTCCGTCCCGGCACAGACTCCCGCGCCAGGGGCACGTCAATCCGCAAAAACCCGTTTACATACACCGCCCGCGCCCGGCTCAGGTCGTAACATTCCGGCAGCTCCAGCACCCGCTCGAACCATCCATAGCTGATCTCCATCACCAGAAAATTGCACCGCGCGGCGCGGCAACTGTCCGGCCGGTGCCCCCGAATGCAGAGTCGGTTCCCCTCCACAAGGATCTCCAGGTTCTCACTGGACATGCCCGCCAGCTCCACCTTGACCACCAGGCCGTCCTCAGTGGTGTAGAGGTCGGTATTGGGCTGCCATTGGGCCTGTTCGGAAGGTTCGCGCCGGCTGACGACAGGCCGACCCGGCACGTGTGCGGAGGATTTCATCGTGGCCATGGAAAGAATCCCTGAAGAAAGAACCAATTCATGCGCTGAAACCATGCGGAGTTAACGAAAACGAACCACTACCTGCGGCCGCTCGCCCTTGCGAGCCCGGCAAACGATGCTCCCGGGCTGGCCCTTGCCGCCTCCACTGCATCCGCACAACCCGGCACCCGAACCGGGTTGACGCCGTCGACGCATCAAGCGTCCCAGCAACCAGACGGCTGCGACCGCCACGATGCCCAGGGAGGCTGCCTGTTGCCAGTCCACATTGCCAACATACCGCCCCCGGCCGGAGCCGCAACCGGGAATTCGCTGGTGTTTCCGGTGCTTTCGGCCGCTGCAAGGCTCAGTCCGGCCAACAACCCCCTTACCGGGGTCCTCCGTCAACGATAAGCCCACGATCGACGGGCTGGCTGGAACCTCGAACCGCAATCGGCTCTGCCAGCCACGTCCGGGGCGGCACCGGGATCGCCATCCCCACAACCGCTGATGAAACGCCGACCTGGCACACCCGGCTCTGGCCCTGAGTACCCTGGCTGTGAGGCGGTGACGGATTGGCGGCGCCGTGGGACGCGCGCGGTCCCGCATTGCCCGCATTGCGCCAGCAGCGAAGGGCTCCCAGGGTCCCAAACTTTCGGGTCCTGCCGGACGCAGCGCCCTCCCCGGCATCGGGAAGAGCAGGGCACCCGAAGCCACTTTGCCCCTTTCACCCCTGTCGAGCACGATTTCGTCTCACCCCGTGCGACCCAGCACGGCCCTCGAAGTTACCGCACAAGGAGAGCCGTTGGGCCCACCTTCGCATTGTCGACGCGGCCCTCGTAAGGCCGGGCCGCGGCTTGGACGGCTCCGCATCCGCTCTCTGACAATCCCGGTCCTCCGGGATTCGGTCCCTCACATGACCCGGGTGTGAGCCGGTGCGCGCACTTGTGAAGACCTGGGTCAAGGTTTCATTTCGCGAGCCAAAGGTAGCGCGGATTGGTGCCTCCGTGTTTTGGTGTTGACGCTCGCATCGGTTTTTTTTAATCGAACGCGACCGTTTCAAGACTTGGCAAGCAAAGGCGCCAAGGATTATGGTGGGGCACTGAACGAAACACGGCCCAATGGCAAGCGCACGGTCATTCTTGGCGGTGGATTTTGGGGCGGGGACCCTGAAGCTGGCGGAATTTGAGCCCAGCGAGTCCGGGGGGCTGCGACTCAAGCAGTACGGGTTCCGCCCGCTGGGCCTTCAGGGCTCCCAGGAATCCACCCGCGAGCAGGTCTCCCTCAAGGCGCTTCAGGAAATCCTCGCCGAAAAGCAGATCAAAGCCAGGGACCTCAACGTCTGCGCGCCCGGCTTCCACGTCTTCTCCAAATTCGTGAAGCTGCCCCCGGTGGACACCGGCAAGGTCTCCCAAATCATTCAATACGAGGCCCAGCAGAACGTGCCCTTCCCCCTGCAGGAGGTCGTGTGGGATTACCAGATCCTGGGCACCACGCCCGCGGGTGAACTGGAGGTTCTGCTGGTGGCCATCAAGTCGGAAATCGTGGAGGGCCTGTTCCGCCTGGCCGAGACCGCGGGGCTGAACCTCTTGCTCACCGATGTGTCCCCCGCCGCCCTTTGCAACGCCTTCCGGTACAACTACGCCGACGTCGAGGAATGCTGCATGCTCCTGGACATTGGCGCCAAGACCAGCAACCTCCTCTTTTTCGAGAAGGGCAAGGTTTTCGCCCGCAGCATCAACCTCGGCGCCAACGCCATCACCCAGGATTTCGCCCAGGAAGCCAAGCTGCGGTGGGAACAGGCCGAAAAGATCAAGATTGCCGAGGGGTTCGTCAGTCTCGGCGGCGCCTACGAAGAGCCGGAAAACCCCCACCAGGCGGCCATCGCCAAGATCGCCCGCCAGTTCATGACCCGGCTCCACATCCAGGTCAATCAAACCATCCAGTTTTACCGCGGCCAACAGGGAGGGTCAGCCCCGCAACGACTTTATCTCGCCGGCGGCGCCTCCATCATGCCTTATACGGCGCAGTTCTTTGCCGAAAAACTCAACATCCCGGTCGAGTACTTCAACCCGCTGCGGTCGGTGGAGATTGATCCGGCCATCAACTTGGAGGAGCTGGCCAAGGTGGCCCATGCCATGGGCGAGCTGGTCGGTTTGGGACTCCGCAACGTGGCCCAGTGCCCCGTGGAGTTGAACCTGATGCCGCCCAGCACGTTGCGCTGGCAGGCTTTCAACCAAAAGAAACCCTACTTCATCGCCTCGGCCTACAGTTTGGTGGTCATCGTGGCAGCGGTGGGGTTCCTGTTCTCCCGCCTGGCCACCGTGATGGAGGAGGACCTCAAAACTGTCAGCAACGACGTCCAGCCGTTGCAGGCCCGGGAACAACAGTTCAAACGCGCCCACACGGAGCTGCGCCGGCTCCAGCAAAACGCCGAGCAGCTCACCACTTGGATGGAACAGCGGTATTACTGGGCCGATCTGTTGATGGAGCTGCGGCGGATCCTGATCCGGGTCGAGGACGCCACCAAGCAGCGCTTGGGTGCAGACGCGGGCGTCTGGGTGGAACGGTTCATCACCGCCAACCTCAGCGCCCGCCAGACCGGTTGGACGGAACTGGGCCCGGATGCACAGCCCGGTGTGGACCAGCCCCAGCAGCAACAGCAGGGCCCCGCCGGCTGGGACCCCGAAATCCGCGCCATTTACGAAAAACGGTATGGCATCAAGTTCCCGGGCGGGCCGGCAACCCCGGCCAATCCGGAGGCCCCACCTGCGACGGCCGAACCTGAAAACCCGGAGGCGCCGGGCGGTATGCCCGGAGTTGCCGACACCACCGCTACCACCACCCAAACCGGGGACACCAACCTGATCGCCACGGTCACCCTGCAATGCCGTGCCGTGGACCTTTCCCGGGTCTCACCCTCGGCCAACACCGAACTGGCCATCGCGGTGCTGCGTGAATTGCAGCAAAGCCCCATGGTCAGCTCCGAAGGCACACAGTTCGAAGGAACCATCCAGCCGGATGAACAAACCGGAACCTACACCTTCGGCATCACATTGAAGCTTCGCAAACCCATCCGCATCTACTAGACCACGCCATGAGCCAGTCCCTCACATTGCCGCAACCAACACCGCCTCCCCGGGGCCGGAACGGCCGGCCCCACCAGCCCGAGTAGCCCGCAGGCACCATGGATTGGGTCAAACGAAATCTCCTGTTCGTGATCAGCAGTGCCGTGGCCCTGGTGCTGCTGGGATTGTCCGTCTTTTATCTCTGGTCCAGTTTGCAGAAGAAAAACGAGGTATTCGAGCGGTTGACCGCCCAGTACGCGGAACTGAATCGCCTTTACAACCTCGATCCCAACCCCGGCAACGAACGCGTCAACAACATCCAGGCCGCCCGGGACCAGCAGGCCCAACTCCGGAAATACCTCCAGAAAGCCTCGAAATATTTTGTTGTCCCTCCGCCCATCCCCCAGGTCAGCGGCACCAACCGGGTCACGGCCGAAATGTTCACGCCGGAACTGTGGCGGACGCTGGATCAGTTGCGCCGCGCAGCCGCATCCACCGGCGTCCAGTTGCCGCCGGACTACAGCTTCTCCTTCGAAGCCCAGAAAAACCTGATGCGATTTGCGCCCGGCAGCCTCGACCGTCTGGCCGTCCAGCTTGGTGAAATCAAGGCCATCTGCGACATCCTGTTCGCCGCCAAGATCAACAGCCTCGACAACATCCGGCGCGAACGTATCTCCACGGACGATTACAAAGGACCGCCCAGCGACTATCACGACCAAAAATCCGTCACCAATGAGCTGGCCGTC
Source organism: Limisphaera ngatamarikiensis (assembly GCF_011044775.1). Classification (NCBI taxonomy): domain Bacteria; kingdom Pseudomonadati; phylum Verrucomicrobiota; class Verrucomicrobiia; order Limisphaerales; family Limisphaeraceae; genus Limisphaera; species Limisphaera ngatamarikiensis. Next base: position 16,015 of record NZ_JAAKYA010000079.1, read on the forward strand.
CTGACCCCTTACCAGGTCACCATCCGGTGTTTCAGCCCCGAGTTGGCAGCCGTGCTGAACGGGTTCCACAGCTCCCCCTACTGCATCTTGGTCAAGGCCATGGACGTGGAACCCGCCACCTTGGGAATCCTGCCCGGTCCCACAGAACCCGGGCTGGAAGACTATTATCGGCGCCGGTACGGACTCCCGCCCACGGGTGGTTTGCCCGAGGCCGAGATTCCCCCGACCGCGCCCGCCTTTCCACGTTACGCGCCTCCGGGCGGCGGCAGCGACCCCGCTACGGTCTACGCCCAGCGGTACGGCATCCGGCCCGGCGGCGGCCCGGCCGTCAACCGGTACGCACCGGAACTCGGGGGCGGTCAGCCCGGCCGCGGCGGCATCCCTTACCGACCTTTAACACCCGGCGCCCCCGGTGCGCAGCCGGGTTACATGCCGCCCGCCTATCCCCCGCCCGGCTATGCCGCTCCGGGCTTCGGTATGCCCGGTGCCCCGGGCGCTGCGGGCACACCCGGAGCCACACGCGGCGGACTCCAAACCGTCCTGGATGAAAAACCCCTGCGGGTGACCCTGTTGCTCCACGTGGTCAAACTCCTGCCCGAGGAGAACCGACGCTGATGGACTGGCTGAAAAAGCATTACGAAAAGCTGATTCTCGGCGTGGTGCTGGTGGTGGCGGCCGTCGCCGTGGCCGCCGTACCCCTGCTCATTTCCCAGACCCGCGCCCAGTTGGAGGAACAACGAAACAACATCGTTCGCCGGCCCATCCGTCCACTTCCACCGCTGGACCTCTCTCCCATGGAAGCGGTGGTTCAAAGGCTGGAAACCCCATTGCACACCGACTTTGGGCGACCGCACTTCCTGTTCAACCCCGTGCAATGGCAGCGGACCCCGGATGGAAACCTCATCAAGCTCGCCCGGGGCACCGAGACCGGCCCCGATGCCGCAGTCGTAACCGAGATCCGGCCTCTCCATTTGATCCTGACGTTTGACTCGGTTGGTCCGGTGCTGGATGGCCAGCCTTCCGGCTACCTCATTGGGGTCGAAAACGAGGCGGCTCCCACTCCTGCGGCACGTCGCAAGCGCCAAACCTTCGTCCGCCTCAACGAAAAAAAGGAAGACCTCTTCACCCTGCGCGAGGTCCAGGGACCACCGGACAATCCCACCGGACTCGTCCTGGAACTCAGCGACACGGGCCAGCGCGTCGTGATCAGCCGTGAACAACCGTTCCGCCGCGTTGAAGGTTATGTGGCCGACATTCGGTACGACCCCGAAAAACGAGTGTTCAGCGGGCGCCGCGTGGGCGACCGCATCACCCTGGCTGGTGAGGACTACAATGTCGTTGCCATCACGGACGAGGAAGTGGTAGTGTCCCACCGCCTGACCGGTAAGAAGTTCACCATCAGGATGCGAACCGAAGGATGAGTTCCGCCATACACCGTTGCTCAGGAGGGCCCGAGTTTTCAGGCAAGCCAGTTATGACCAACGTCCACAAGTCCCGATTGTGTTTCGTGCTGCTGGTCGCGAGCCTGGCCGGAGGCATCGCACAGTCCGTCCCCGATGCCGCCCAGGTGGCCGCCCAGGAAGCCGTTTACCGTCAGGCCAACACCGTCCTGCTCCGCCAAAAACTCCAGCAGGCAGCCGATGCCGAGGCACGGAAGGACCTGGTGGCAGCCGCCAAACTCTATGAGGACGCATGGGACCTGGTCCAGCGCATCGGGTCCGGCATCCCCGACGAAACCGAACAAACCATCCAGGGCCTGACCCGCGTGCGCCTCACCCTGGCCCAGCAGGCACGCAGGCGCGGCGATTTCAAGGAGGCCAATGTCCAACTCACCCGCATCCTGAAGGTCAACCCCAACAACGCCGACGCCCTCCGGTTGAAACAGGAAAACGACGCCGCGCTGGCTGACCAGCACGTCCGCACCCCGCACGACGAGGTCCAACAACGTGTCCCGGAGGTGGCCAGGGAGAAGGAAGAAGCCGCCAAGCTTGTCCGCGACGGCGTTCTTCTCTGGGAACTGGGCAAGCTGGACGAAGCCGAGGCCAAGCTGAATCAGGCACTCCGCCTCGATCCCGACAACCGGGCCGCACCCTACTACCTCGACCTCGTCAAGGACGCCCGCTATCGCAGGGCCGCTCGCCAGCGCGATGCCCAGGCAAAATCCGCCCTCGTTGAAGTGGAACAGGCGTGGGAAACCAAGGCCACTCGGGAAAAGCTGCCCGTACCCAACCCCTACGCCCGCACCAACCTCGTCCACGTCGGGCGGGGCCGCCAGCTCATCATCAGCAAGCTGGATCGGATCCGGCTGGAAAGCGTCAGTTACGACGGGCTGCCCCTGGAGGAAGTGATCCGTAACCTTTACGAGGAAGCCAAACGTCGCGACCCGGAAAGGAAAGGCATCAACTTCATTATCAACCCGAATCCCGAGCAGGCCTCCACCTCGACACTCCTGCCCGGCGCGCCGTTCGCCCAACCGCAGGCGATTGACCCCTTCACCGGCCTGCCCGTCCCGACCTCCGCACCCACCGCCCAGGAACAGGTGGACGTCGGCCAGATTTCCATCCGACTGGTCCCGCCGCTGACCGATGTGCGTCTGGCGGATGTCTTGGACGCCATCGTTCGCGTGGCCGAACGCCCCATCAAGTATTCCATCGAGGAATACGCTGTGGTGTTCTCCATGCGCGGACCCGAACCGCTGCGCCTGGAAACCCGCGTGTTCAAGGTGGATCCGAACACGTTTTACCAGGGCCTTGAGGCCGTGGAAGGTACCCAGTTCGGTGCATTCGCCACGTCCACGGGCGGCGGTGGCGGTGGTGCATTTGGCGGTGGCGGATTTGGTGGCGGCTTCGGCGGCGGCTTCGGCGGCGGTGGCGGCGGCATGACCCTGGGTACCATTGTCCCGCGCGTCAACGTGGCCGGAGGCGTCAGCTTCGGCGGCGGTTTCGGTGGCGGTTTTGGAGGCGGAGCGGCCGGTGCCGGAGGCGTAGGGGGAGGCGGCCTTCGGTTCATCACCCGCACCAACTCCACCGCCGACGTCAGCGCCGCCGTGCGGGATTACTTCCTCACATTGGGCGTGGACCTGAACCCGCCCAAGGCGGTCTTTTGGAACGACCGCGCCGGACGCCTCATCGTCCGGGCCACACCCGAGGACCTCGACATCATCCAGGCCGCCATTCAGGTCCTCAACGAAGCGCCACCCCAAGTCAACATCCGAACCAAGTTCATCGACATCTCGCAGGAAGACGCCCGGGCGCTCGGCTTCGACTGGTATCTCGGTAACTGGTTAATGGGCGGGGGCCGCATCGGCCTGCAGGGCGGCACGGCCCCGTCCTACGCCGGAGCCCCATCAGCGGCCAACCCCGCCGGCACGTTCCCCGGAGTTTTCATCCCCGGTGGCCTGACCGGAGGGGCAGGGGGGAATCAAGGTCAGGTCGGCGGAGGCCAGACCGGCGTGGGAACCGGCCAGGCAGCCGTCACAGACATCAATACCCTCATACTCCCGTCCGCGTCCGATTCCCGTGTAACTTCGGGCTTGCGCAACGAACTGAATGCACCCTCCGTCTTCACACTGACCGGAATTCTTACCGATCCCCAGTTCCGACTTGCCATCCAGGCACTCGAACAGCGGAAAGGAGTGGAATTGTTGACCGCCCCCGAGGTAACCACCCTGAGCGGACGCCAGGCCCAGGTCAACCTGGTGGACATCAAATCCGTTGTCGTCGGTCTGAGTACCGGCCAGACCGCTGCCGGCGGCGCCGGCAACCTGACGGGCGTGGGCGGCGCCGGCGTGGTGGGGGCACAAATTGGTTACGACATCGCCTCGTTGCCCTTTGGTCCCACCCTCGACGTCCTACCCGTGGTTTCAGCCGACGGGTACACCATCCAGATGACCATCCTGCCCACCGTCACCGAGTTTATTGGATATGACACCGAAACGGCCAGGCAGTTCGTACCGCAGGTCCAATCGGTCGCTGCCGGATCCATCGGTGTCCCGCTCACCGCACAACTGCCCCTGCCGATTTTCCGGGTCCGCCAGGTGACCACCACAGCCATCGTCTGGGATGGACAAACCGTGGTCCTGGGCGGATTGTTGAGCGAAAACGTGGCCAAGGTGCGTGACAAGGTCCCGGTGCTCGGAGACCTGCCGTTGCTCGGCCGGTTCTTCCGGAGCGAATCGGATCAAAAGCAGAAGAAAAACCTGCTGATTTTTGTCACACCCCGGATCATTGATCCGGCGGGCAACCCGCTGCACTCGGAGGACGAAATGCCATTTGCCCAAACCACCATCCCGGTGCAGCCGGCCTCGGCCCAGCCGTGATCACCGGGCCCAACAACAGGGAGGCAACCCGCAGGCACAACCGGTGGCCCTACCCGGCGACGCCACGGCACCTGCCAGGAAAACGATTGGACGTGACGGATTGGCGAACAAACCACGCCGCCCAACCGCGGCTGCTGTTGGTGGACGGTCACGCCTACGCGTACCGGTCCTGGCACGCCATCCGTGATCTGCATGCACCCGACGGCCGGCCCACCAACGCCATCTACGGGTTTATCCAGAGCTTCGAAAAACTTTGCCAGAAGCTCCAGCCCACCCACGCCGCCGTGCTCTGGGACGGAGGACTCGCCGCAGAACGGTTGGATGCCCTGCCGGAGTACAAGGCCCAGCGACCCGAAATGCCGGAAGGTCTCCGAGCCCAGCTCGATCCCATCGTGGAGTGGCTGCGTGCCCGGGGCATCGCCACCGGCTGCCGCCCCGGCGTGGAAGCCGATGATTGGATCGCTTCCCTCGCGCGCCGCGCCCGCAGTCAGGGATGGCAGGTCGTCATCGCAAGTTCCGACAAGGACTTCATGCAACTGGTGGAGCCCGGCCTGGGACTTGTCCAACCCCACGACTCCACCGGCCGTGTCTGGACCGATGAGGACGTCCGACAGAAAACCGGTGTCGAACCCCGGCAGATTGTGGATTGGTTGAGCCTCGTCGGCGACGCCTCCGACAACATCCCGGGCGTGCCCGGCGTCGGCCCCAAAACCGCCGCTCAACTCTTGAACCGGTTCGGCTCGGTGGAAACCCTCCTCCAGCGCCTGCCGGAAGTCCGGCCGGAACGCATCCGCAAAGCCCTGGAAGAGTCCGCAGAGTTGATCCGCCGCAACCAGGAACTGATCCGGTTACGGACGGACCTGGACCCCGGGTTCGATCCCGACCAGTTGGTCCTGGGCAAACCGGATTTCGAAGCACTCAAGGCGTTGTACCGGCAGTGGGGATTCCGAACCTTGTTGTCCAGGCTGGAGGCCGCGGAGCTACGGTCCGGGACGACGGATCAACCGGACCTGTTCGCGGGCGCAACCACATCCGCGGGACACGGGTTGCCGGAACACGGGGAAAGGTTGGACAAAGCCGTACACCATTGTTAAAGAAGGCTGGTTGAAACGAGGCTGGCTATGGACGTTCGCATCACCCAACGGCACCGCATCCGAAGCCTGCTGGGGCTGGCGTTGCTCTCCCTGTGGGTCGCAGCCCAGGGCGACGTCACCTTTCAGGGCGGCGAATACGCACTGACCGATCCCCTGCCCGGTGATCAGGTCCATCCGGCCTTGGCCCTCGGCCCCCTGGGCGGTTACATCGCATGGCAGGACGAATTTACCGACGGACAGGGCCAGGGCATCAGCGCCCGCCGTCTGGACGGCAGCTTCTCCGGCACACTCAGCGCCTTCCGCGTCAATGTCACGGGCGAGGGCGACCAGATCCGACCCGCGGTAACGGCACTGACCAATGGCGGGGCGGTGTTCGCTTGGTTGACCGGCCCGGCCAACCGTCGCCAGGTCGCCGCCCGGTTCCTCGGTTCCGACGGTCTCTGGATTACCGGCGAAGTCCCCGTCAACACCCACACCAACTCCGGCAAGGAAGCCCCGGCAGTGGCCCGCCTTAACGACGGCTCGGTCGTCTTCGTGTGGGGCAGCTGGAACCAGGAAAGCGGCGACCGCCCCATGCAGGGCGTCTACGGGCGCCGATTCAGCCCCTCGGGCCAACCCATGTCGGGTGAGTTTCAGGTGAATCTGACGACGCCCTATAACCAGCGGACCCCCGCCGTGGCCGGCCTTGACAATGGCCGGTTCGTGGTCGTCTGGGTCAGTGAACAACAACGCTTCGAAAACAGCGTGGACATCTACGCCCGATTGTTCCGCGCCGACGGCGTGCCGGTCTCCGGTGAGATCCTGGTCAACACAGACACCAACGTTTGCGCCAATCCGCAGGTCGCGCCCCTCCCGGGAGGCGGGTTCTACGTTGTCTGGGGGCAGAAGGACACCGTCGTCCTCCAGAACAGTTGGGACATTTGGGGTCGTGCCTTCGACGCCGGCGGCAACGGCGGCGCCGTGCGCCGGCTGAATACCCATACCTTCGGCGACCAGTTCGCCCCCCGAATTGCCCTCTCGGGTCAGAGCCTCCTGGTGGTCTGGACCAGCCTCGAACAGGACGGCTCGCGGGAGGGTGTCTTTGGCCGGGTGCTGGACATCAGCGGCCTGCCCCTGGGCGGTGAATTGGCCGTCAACACCACCACCTTGAGCCAGCAGATTCACCCCGTCGTGGCCGGGGACGGAGCCGGACGGTTTCTGGTCGTCTGGAGCAGCTTTACCGGCATTGACAACGGTTTTGACCTCCGTGCCCAACGGCTGGCAGCAGCTGCGCAACCCTTGCAACCGCTGGATCCGCCCGTGGTCAGCGTCCTCAGCTCCAACGCACTCTCGGTCAGTTGGCCCACCGTGGCCGGCCTGCCCGTGGCCGCCTATGAACTCTACATGAACGACGCCCGGCCGCCCGCGCCCACGCTGGTCACCTCCCAAAACGTGGTCACCGTATCCAACTTGTTGCACAGCACCACCTACACCTTCCGCGTGGCCTACGTCCTGACCAACGGACAGCGTTCCCCGTTGTCAGAGCCCGCCAGCAACACCACGTACGGCGTGTGGGTCTACGGCGGGGTGCCATCCGAGTGGATGGCCGCATGGTTCGGTGCCGACCTGAGCCGCTGGCCGCGACCCCAGGACGATACCGACGGCGACGGCGCCACCAACCTGGAGGAATTCCTCGCCGGAACCAACCCGCTCGACCCGGCCAGTGTCCTGAAGGTCAACCTGCTCCGCACCCCCACGGGCCTGTACGTGGAATGGAATACGCAACCTGGCCTGGTCTATCAGTTGCAAGCCTCGGGCGGACTGACCGGCTGGACCAACGTCGGTGAACCGCGCTTTGCCCGTGGCACCCGTGAAAGCGTCCGGGTCACGGGCGGGGACGCCGCCTTTTACCGAGTGATTCGCATCCGCTGAACCGTCTATGTGGCGTTTTTGCAAACGACTGGTCCTGACGATCCTGGCGGCCGGGTGGGCGGCCGCCGCCCACGCCTTCAGCCTGCTCGGCCCGGTCAACGAAGCCTGGCAGGTGCCGGACATTGGCTATAACCTGGTCAACAGGGATATCGGTGCGCCCAAGAACCTCGGTGAAGAGTACCGGTGGAACCTGCCCGTTGTGTATTACGCCTTCGACGCATCGTTCCTGGATTACTTCGGCTCCAACGGCGTCCGGGCGATCGAACAGGCCATCGCGCATTTCAATGCCCTGAGCAACGTTTCAAGCTACTCGGCCGATTTGTCGGAGTTCCCGCTAGATGTGGTGCGTTACAATTACCGGGCCCAGGCCCTGAGTTTGATCGACCTGAAGAGCGTCGCCATGCGATTGATCATCGAAGAACTGGGTCTGGCGGAACCGGTGCGATGGACATGGTGTTTGCGGGACCGCTATGGCCCCAACTGCCCTGAGGCCATGACCTACCACGTGATTCGACGCAACTTCGATCCGGTGTCCTTCGAACCCACCGCCTACGTGAACGGAGTGCTTTATTCATACCGAATCATTGAGTTCTGCAGTGGGGTGCAGCCACTGGCGGATGCCTACGAGTATTTGGTGGATCCTTTGGCGCAGGGCAATCTCCCCGTAGCCGAGACACTTTGGGTCGACTACGGCGCGTTTCTGACATCCCTGAGTCGGGACGACGTGGGCGGTCTGCGATACCTCTGGCGCAGCAACAATGTCAACTGGGAAGCTATCACGCAGGACAGCATCCTGTTTTACACCAATCCCACCCCGCAAATGCTGATCAGCTCGAATCTGAACCTCCTTCTGGCCGCTGCCTGGACCAACGATGCGGTCGCCCTGCAGACCCTCTACCCCGGGCTCGTCATTCTCGAAACCGAGCCGGTCTTCACCACCGAGGTGACCACCAACATCATTGCCTACTACACCAACTCCCCGTGGGCACCCGCTCCGTGGCAGACTCTCGTCCTCGCGACAAACTACGTGACGAATTACGTGGTCCGATACCGCCACACCTTTGGGAACGTGGTCACCAATCAGTACCACCCCTATACCCTGGCCACCGTGGTCACCACCAACATCGGGCCTTGCACAAACACCTGGGGATTCCCGGGCGGCGTCTGCACGAATATCACCACCAACCATGTGGTATTGAATGTACCTTCCGGCGACTTTTACCTCCTGCCCACCAACGCCCTGTGCGGCTACGTGGTCCTCTCCAATCTGCCGCCCATTCTCCAGGTGCTCACCAACGACATCGCGCTTGCCACCAACCAGGTCGGCCAGCAGTTCTCCCAGCAGGTCTACACCTACTTCACCAATCACGCGATGGTGATCCTGCCGGTCAGTTGCGAGACCAACGTGCCCATGAACCGCCAGGGCATCGAAAAAATGCAGTTCGTAAGGGCCGACTACGACTCGCTGCTGGGGCGGTTTTTCCAGCCCATCACAAACTATTACACCCTCAACGCGGTCACCAACGGAAGGGTGGTGAAACAGCACTTGCAGCGGATTGTCACCACACCGGATTTCCTGTTCACAGGCCGGGACGTGAATAATTTTCTTGGGCTCCGGACCTTTACGGCGGGCGTTTTTATCGATACGAATGCGGTTCCCGGTCTGGCCGGCCCGGGGCACATCGAGCCCAACATCACCATTGAGTTCAACAAGGTGGGCCCCATGAACATCAACTTCTACACACCCTTCCTTCCCTTCTCAGGTTTGGACGAGTACTGGTCCATTACGAACTTCGTCTGGGGCAGCTTCGACGGCAGTACGAATCCGCCCGTCGTTTACCCCAGCGGCACCAGTCTGCGCGATCTGGAGGCGATGGTCCTGACCTCCCTCAACATCCAGCCGCTGGCGTTGCCCTACGGAGTGGTCGGGCAGTTTTACCAGGTCACCTTCACCATCGGCGGTGGACAACCGCCCTACCAGTTCTCGCTCGCACCGGGCTCCCCCGGGCTGCCTCCGGGACTGGAGCTTTCGCCGGGTGGCGTCCTTTTGGGAACCCCGCGGACGCCCGGAGTCTATGATTTCGTACTGCAGGTCGAAGACGCCCAAGGCCGGCGCCGCCAGCAGTCCTACACGTTGACCATTCGCCTATGACGCCAATCCACAAGCGATTTCGAATGGCCCGCACGGCAGCCGTTGGCCTGAGCCTCTTGTTGGGGATGGCGACCCCGACCGCACGGGGTGCGCAGGATCTTTTCCTGAACGCGGGGGTCCTGCAGGCGACGTATCCGCCGGAACCCCTGCCCATGATCGATGCGATCCGCTTCCTCAATGTCGGTACGATCGGTCTGACCAACCTGGTCCTGCCCCAGCCCATCGAGTTCCAAAACACGGTTTACATCACCAACCGCGGGAGATGGCTGGGCAGTCCCGGCTATCGCCTTTTGACCTTCGACCCGACCGGAAACCCGCAACGCCGAATGGCCGCGGTCTTCCACAATGAAGGGCTGGTAAACCCGAATGCCGCGGAAGTCAGCGTGGATGGCTGGCTCATCGTGCAAGCCACCAACATCATCAATCGGGGACGATTGGAGATTTCCTCCTTTGGCCAGCTCAACCTCACCGGGGAAACCGTGGACCTGCGCGGAGGTGAACTGCGTTTCATGGAATCCGGCCTTACGAACATTACGGCGCGGACCTACGACCTCCACTGGGGTTTCGAAACCAATCCGATTGTGGGCCGGTTCAACGACTCGCCGCTGGCCAGCCCGCTGCACGTGGTGCAGGTCCTGAATGGCTTTGCCCTGGCCCGGGTTGTCCTGCCGGCGGGGTTCTCCAGTCACGTCCAAATCTATGCGCTGGGTCCCAGCAACTTGCTCATTCAGGCAGTGTATGTTTACAACGGCGGGGAAATCCAGGATGCCGAGGTCCGGATGGATTATCCCTTTAGCGTGATTCGATGGCAGGGGGTGGTCACCAACCCCGTCACCCGGACCCGTCTCACCAATGAGCTGTACCTCACCGAGTTTCTTACCCCGGGCAACTACAATTTTAACCTGACCAACGGGACGCTTTACCGAGCGTCGCTCAACCCCGTGGGCGCGGCCAGGCCCTTCAATTTCCTCGTGAGCGGCGCTCCTCCGGTGATCTACCCCTTTCTGCCCACTGTCCCGCCCGAGGCATTCGATCCAACACTCTACACGATCGGCACAAGCATTGTGGTGGAGGCCACCAATGCCGGTTACCGTACCCGGGTGATCCCTGCGGTCATGGTTCCATCAGAAACGCAGCCGGGCAGCGTGTTTTCCAATGTCATGGGTCGGTTTGAAATCCTGGCGAGTCGGGCGCTGGATCTGAACGCAGCGCGCCTCAGTGTCCCCAGTTATCTGCGGCTGGAAACCACGGGCCACTTCGCGGGTAGCGCCAACGCCCAAATCGAGGCGCCCTACAGTTCGATCCGATTAAGTTCGACGAACGGACTTTTGGAGGTCAGGCATTTGCAGCTCCCTGTCGTGTCCCGGATCGTTGGAGACCTTCAGGCCTGGGTCGGCATGTGGACCAACGCGACGGCGGACGGCATCAGCCTGCAGTACAAGGTCCTCATGGTCAGCAACTATTTCCTCCCGGGGGCCCAGCCGATGATCAAGGATTTGGTGCTCAGCAGCCCTCAAGGACAGCGCGAAGTGCGGATCGCCGACCGACTGAATGTCTTTGACAGCCTGCTGATCGAAGCGGAGCGACTGACCATCACCACCAATCCGCCCGTTTCTGTGACCCTGCCTCCGTTTATCTCGGAGCCTTTCCACATCGCCGGCGAACTGAACCTGGTGACAAACCGCATCAGCTGGGCCGAGAGCCTGCCACAATTGCGCTATCTAACGAATGAGGGAACCATCACCATCAGCAACGCGGCCACATTTGCCGGCCTGCGGCGCCCGCCCTATTATCCAACCGTTTATCAGGAGCCTTACGAGGGGTTTGTGAATCGAGGGACCGTAATCGCCCAGGGCCTCGAAGTGCAAAGCCGTTACCTCGAAAGCACCGGTACCAACACTACAACGGCCGGACATTTGCGATTGATTGCCACCGAAGCGCTCCTTGGCAGTGGCGCAACCAATCTCTGGGGTCGCATCCTGGCACCTTTGGGCGACGTCGAGCTGCGGGCCGGGCGTTTGTGGATTACCAACCACGAGGTGCGGTCCGGCCGGCGACTGATCCTTGGGGCCGACGAAATCCTTTCTGACCTGGACACCACGAACAACTGGCTGGTTGCCCGGGATGGCCTGACTCTTTCCGTCAGGCCAACCCGGGGGGACCTGCGGGGGAGCACCGTCACCAACGTTGCCCCGGATTACAGCCGGAACGTGGTGATCTGGGCCGGTGAGGACCGCGGGCCGACCCCGGCAGGCTTCACCAACAATGTCGCGCTGGGCCGTCTTGTCCTGGATGCAGGGTTCGGAGCCACGTTCCGTTTTCAAGGGTTGGGTGTGAGCAATGCATTGTACGTGGACCAGCTGATTTTGCTCAATTATGCCACCAATGAACTGAACAACGCGTTCACCGCCCTCGACATCGCACCCAATCTGGTGATTTATTACGCAGACCTCCTCGTGGGCACCAACCGACTGGCCGAGCCGGTGAACTCGTCCCGCTACAACAACGGGCGCCTGCGCTGGGTACCGGCCTTTGCCGACGGGTTCTACGGCGCAACCAACGTCTTCCTCGGCACCCGGGTAATCCGGATCAACACCGCCCTGGCATTGTCCACAGAGCTCGACTCGGATGGCGATGGCATTGTCAACGCTTTCGACCCTGTACCGGTCCTCGTGCCCGAGGACGTGACCGTGCGGGCCCATTGGGCCCAGGGGCAGGGCTTGGTCCTGACCTGGCCCACGGTGCCGGGGGCGACGAACACCCTGTGGGAGGCCACGTCGTTGACGGCACCGGACTGGCGGGTTGTCCTGCGCACCAATTTCGCCGTCCTGCCACTGCCACCGGCAGAGCCCTGCACCACGCCGCCCTGTCCGGCAAATCTCCTGCCGGGCCGCGGCGCCGTCCGGTTGCCCGTCGAACCCGCCCAGGGACCACGGTTTTACCGGGTCGAAGTCGAAGTGCCCAGTCGCTAACCCTTTTCGCGTGAACTATGAGCAGATTGTCAGGCAAACCCGGAATGAAAAGAAAGCTCGGGAGCCCATGGTTGCTGGCCCTTTGGTTGATCGTGGGTGGAAGCAGCCATCTGCTGGCACAGCCTGCCAATGACAACTTTGCCAACGCCGAAAGGTTGAGCGGCCCTTACGGCACGGTAAGCGGCTCTCTGGCCGGCGCCTCATGGGAACCGGGTGAGCCCAGCCATGCTGGATATCTCGTGCCGTCGATCTGGTATCGTTGGACGGCCCCGCGCAGCGGCGAGGTGACCTGGGACACCCTGGCCAGTCCCGGCGGCCCGGACACCGTTCTGGCCGTCTACACGGGTGATCGCCTGACCGAACTTCGCCAGGTGGCCGCCAATGACGACGCACCTCCATTCTCCTTTGGTAAAACCCCGTACGGGACGCCGGGGCAACGTTTCCGAATCCTCGCCGGCCGGCCCAGCGCCCTTCGGTTTGTCGCCGAGGAAGGGCGCACCTACTACATCGCTGTGGGACTGAAACCCAGCCTCGCAGCCGGTGCGGGAACCGACATTGTCCTGGGGTGGGCCTACCACTCCGGCGGGGTGTTCCGGTTCGCCACCGAGGACATTGCCACCCGGATCGGCCCCGGGGGAGTGCGCGAAGTGCCCTTGATCCAGTGTTCGGAATTGGAGGGGACAGGGGCCGAGGATGCGAGCACGTACCAGACGTATTATCAGTTCGGCGTACCCGGCGTCCTGGTCACGGTGACCCGGGTCGGAGGTGCAACGGGCCGAATGTTGGTGGACTACGCCACCGAGGAGATCGCCCAGGACGAAGTGACCATGCCGGGCCAGGAAATCCCGGCCCGGGCGAACCAGGACTTCATACCCGTGCAGGGCACGTTGGTCTTCGACCACGGCGAGATGACCAAACGGATTCTGATCCGGGTCATTCCGGATGGAGGCGTGCCCAACACGAACCGGACCTTTGCCGTGGTGCTGTCCAATCCGCGACCCGACCCGCAGGAATCCGCCGAGGTGGCTCCTCCGCGCGTGGACGGTGCATTCGGCCGTGTATATGTGCGGATTCTGGATGCGGACATTGACCCGGTCTGGGCGCGGAACTTCCAGCCGGTCGGGACCAATGATCCACCCGACGTGATCTTCCAGCCCACCAATGCCATCTTCAATTTCTACCGCGTGGTCCACCGAACAACCGAGGATGCTTCCGATTACTATGGAAGGATCAGGATTTGGGTGACACGCTCCGGGACCAATAACGAGGCCGTCACGCTGCGCTATCGCGTGAACAATTTCCTCGGCGCCGGAGACGATGCCAACGAGTTGGAAATGGACAACAACACGTTCCCGCTCCAACCCGGCTCCGACTACGCCACCCCTACCCCCCCGGATGAACCCATCGGAATTCGCGGGACCAACTCGGACTTTGTAGTGCTTGGCAACTACAGCTTCCCCGGCGGCGGAAGTCTGGACTGGGGACAAAATGACTTCCGGGACAAGGAGATTGAGCTGGTGGTGACCAACGACATCCTCACGGAGTTCAACGAGGACTTTCAGCTGTTTTTGTACCGCAACGTCGACAACCGACCCACGCTGGTGGGCACCGTCAACCAAACCACGGTCACCATCCTCTTCGATGACCAGGACCCGCCCGCCGGGTCGGTGGATCAGTATTACAACCCTGATTTCGGCTCGTACATGGTGCCGCCGGTCATAACGAGCCCTCTCAATCTTCCCACGCCCGGTGCGGACGGCGTGGTTTATGACGTGGCGCTGGAAGCTGACAACCGGGCCATCATCGTCGGCGACTTCACGTCCTACAACACCGTCAGCCGCTCCCGCATTGCCCGGTTGAACGTGGATGGTTCGCTGGACACCACGTTTAATCCGGGTTCGGGGGCGGACGCCTTCATCGCGGCCATCGCGGCCTCGCCCGGCGGCCAATGGGTGATCGGCGGTGGATTCACGTCCTACAACGGTCAACGGCGGGTGGGCGTGGCCCGGATCCTGAGTAACGGAGCCCTGGACCCGGGCTTCAACCCGGGGGACGGACCCAACGGAGCGGTGTGGGCTGTGGCTGTGGACGCCAATGGCAGGGTTTACATCGGCGGTGACTTTACCACCGTGGCCGGTATCCCGCGGCCCTACGTGGCCCGGTTGAACCGGGACGGGTCCGTGGATACGACGTTCGATCCGGGAACCGGACCGGACGGACCTGTATATGCCCTGGAGCTTCAACCCGACGGGCGTCTGTTGATCGGTGGCGAATTCTACAGCGTGTCGGGCACGGTGCGCGGCGGTATCGCGCGATTGATGAACGACGGCCGATTGGACAGCAGCTTCAATCCCGGGGCGGGGACCGACGGCCGGGTGTTTGTCATCCGGAGGCAATCAGACGGGCGAATCCTCATCGGGGGCGAGTTTGCCCATGTCAACCTCGAGCCGCGCAACAACCTGGCGCGGCTGACCGCCACCGGGGCGTTGGACCCGGACTTTGAGCCGGGCAGCACCGGCACCGATGGCCCTGTCTACACCATCGTCCTGGCGGGGGGCCGGATCTACATCGGTGGCAGTTTTGATTCCTACAATGGTACGCCCCGGAGAAGCTTCGCCCGGCTTTACGACAACGGGGTTCTCGACACCAGCTTCCTGGACACCGCCTACAATCAGTTCGCGGGCCTGTTCCGGGCCCGGTTTGCCGATCCCCGCGGGACTGTGTTTGGCGCGGCTGTACAGACCGATGGCAACGTCCTGATCGTTGGACGTTTCGACAAGGTCGGCGGTGGACAGGCCTCCGCCCTGGTCCGACCGGATTCCAACGCCGACCCCAACTTGTGGATCGAACCCAAGTCGCGGGACGGCTTGAGAAACCGGCTGAACGTTGCCCGGCTGATTGGCGGCGAAACGCCCGGGCCGGGGAACATCGGATTCGCCCGGGCTTCCTACACCGCCAACGAAAACCAGTCCTTGCTTTCGGTGGACTTGCGTCGCGAAAACGGCGCGCTGGGCTTTTTGGGGGCGAATTTCGAAATCGAAGACGGCCTGGCGCGCAGCGGTTTGGACTATCTCTACAATGCTGTCCCGCCCATCTACCTGACGTCCTGGCAGGCAACCTGGCCGGCCAGTGAACCCAATTCCACCACTCGGATGATGAGCGACGGGTTGTTCGGGGATAACTACGCTCCCAGGTCCATCTTTGGCCAGCAGTTCTACAACTATCGGGAGGGATGGGTCAACGTGACCCTCTTGAACGACAGCAGAAGTCAGGGGGATCGTAACACGACGTTCCGGCTGTCCACGCCGACGTTCGCCGATGTGTTCTTCCTGGGTGGTGAGAACATCCCCATCGGCGGTGCCCTGGGGCGGTCCCGGGTACCCCTTACTGTGGTGGACGACGACCGGTTGAGCGGTGTATTGGGATTTGCCACCACCAATTTTGTTGTGGTGGAGAGCGTCGGTCAGGCGGTCATCACCGTGATTCGGACGAACGGAAGTTTCGGCACCCTTACCTGCTATTATGAGGTGGTCCCCGGCGGCACCGCCACGGCAGGGTCGGATTTCCAGCCCAGGTCCGGAACCCTGACCTTCCTGAACGGCGTGACCAACCAGACGTTTACCATACCCATCATCAACGACACCCAGATCGAACCGGACGAAACGGTTTTCCTGCGTCTGGTGGGAGGCGCAGTCGGCGGCATTTCAAATGCCGTGCTGACCATCGTCGACGATGACACACCCGGAGGGAAGCTCAACTTCGACCCGCCCGTGGTCGGGGCCATGGAAGGGGCGGGGCGCGTTCTGGTGACCGTCACCCGGCGGGGCAGCAGCGCCGGTACCCTCAGCGTCACGGCCGTGACCGAAGACAACACGGCGACGGCTGGCGTGGATTACCTCCCGGTTTCCACCAACCTCACCTGGCTCCATGGCGATGTCACGCCCAAGTCTTTCTGGGTGCCCTTGATTGACGATGGCGAAATCGAACCGGACGAGCGGGTCACCTTGCGGCTGATCAACCCGACTCTCAACGGAATTCCCCATCCGGCCGCGTTGGGCCCGAACTCGGTGGGGACCCTCGTCATTACCAACGACGATCGCCCGGGCCTTGTATTGTTCCCGGCGACGGAGTATCGCGTGAACGAGAACGGGGGTGCCGCTCTGATCACGGTGGTGCGAACCGACGGCGCCGCCGGGGCCTTGAGCGTCAATTACCGGGCGGAACCCGGAACCGCGGTGCCCTTTACCGACTTCGTTCCAACGAACGGCACCCTGAATTTCGGGCCCGGCGAGGTCGCCAAGAGCTTCCAGGTCCAGATCCTCGACGGTCCGAATCAGGATCACGCGGACCGGTTTGTGGCACTGACGCTTTCGGGCGCAAATCCGCCCTCGGCGTTGGGAAGCCCGGCGACCGCCATTCTTCGCATCATTGACGACGAGAGCGTTAACGAGCCTCCGGGTGAA
This sequence comes from Limisphaera ngatamarikiensis, assembly GCF_011044775.1. NCBI lineage: Bacteria > Pseudomonadati > Verrucomicrobiota > Verrucomicrobiia > Limisphaerales > Limisphaeraceae > Limisphaera > Limisphaera ngatamarikiensis. Next base: position 32,925 of record NZ_JAAKYA010000079.1, read on the forward strand.
CTCGACACCCTTTTCTCCTACGGGCACTTCAACGATGCCGTGCTGGCCGTGGGCCTGCAACCGGACGGGAAGCTCCTTGTCGGAGGCGACTTTACCCTGGCCAATGATGTGCTGCGGTATCGACTGGTTCGGCTCGAAGGCATGAGCGGGGCCCTCGATCCCTCGTTCTCCGCATCCATCAATGGCGCGGTCAATGCCCTGCTTCTGCAACCGGACGGTAGAATCCTGATTGGCGGAGCATTCAGTCAGGTGAGCGGGCTGGCCCGGCCTTTCCTGGCACGGCTCCAGACCAACGGGGGGGTCGACACCACGTTCGACCCTGGCAGCGGACCCGATCAGCCCGTGTTTGCACTGGCGCAAACATGGTGGCAGGGACAGCCGAGAATTCTGGTCGGTGGCGCATTCGGCTCCTACCGGGGTGTTGCCCGCCGGGGGATTGCGAGAGTTCTGGCCGATGGGAGTGTGGATCCGAGCTTTGACCCCGGGACGGGTGCCGACGGCACGGTGTATGCCGTGGTGGCCTACCCAACCAACAGCTTGCACGCGGGCAAGGTGCTGGTGGCGGGCCAGTTCCGTCAATTCAACGGGGTGCCCAGCCCGGGCATCGTCCGGCTCAACCCGGACGGCAGCTTGGATACCACGTTCCGGGTGGGCACCGGCACGGACGGGACGGTACGGGCACTGGCGTTGCAGCCGGATGGTCGGATCTTGATCGGCGGCGAGTTTACGCAGGTCAACGGCCGAACCCGGATCCGGCTGGCGCGCCTGCTGGATGATGGATCCGTGGACCCGACATTCGATCCGGGCGCCGGAGCCGACGACACGGTATGGTCGCTGGCTGTCCAGCCGGATCTCCGCATCCTTGTCGGGGGTGCTTTCCGGCACTGCAACGGCGTCACGCGGGGCGGGATCACCCGGCTGAATCCGGACGGCACTGCGGACCCAACCATCAATTTTGGCGCGGGCGCGGATGCCCTGGTGGCCGTCGTACTGTTGCAGCCGGATGGGAAGATCGTCCTGGGCGGGGCCTTCGAAACCTACGACGGTCAGCTCCGGCGCCGTCTGGCCCGGATTTACGGTGGCTCCGTTGCCGGCAGTGGTCGCATCGAATTCGCGCAAGGTCGGTTCGTCGTATGGGAGGATCAAACCAACGCGGTGGTGACGCTCCGGCGACGCGGAGGCATGGCGAATGCCCCGGGTGGACAGCCCGTGCGTGCTCAATTGACCACCATGGACGGCACGGCCACAAACGGCATCCACTATTTGGGTGGCAGTTTCGAGGTGACCTTCCCGGAGGCCGAGGCATTTGCGGAAATCTCCATTCCCGTGGTGGACGATTTTGAATTGAATCCAACCCGCACCTTCTGGCTGAGCATCACCAACCTGCTCCCCGCCGAAGCGCCCGGCCTCGGGTTGGGGAACCTTCCCGTGGCCGAAGTCCAGGTGGTGAGTGATGACACCGGCGTTTCATTTGCCCAGGACAATTTCACGGTCAGTGAAAACATTGGTGGCGGCCTGGCGCGCATCACCCTGCTGAGGTTGGGGAACCTGGAGCGCACAACCATCGTTGACTTCACCACAACAACCAATGGGACCGCCACGGCCGGGGCGGACTTTCAACATGTCACCAACACCGTAACCTTCCTTCCGGGCGAAAGTATCCGGTTTGTGTTTGTACCGGTTTTGGACGACGCCCTGCCCGAGGGCGACGAGACCGTCACCATGGCGCTCACCAACGTCACGGGCGGGTTCCTGGTCAGTCCGTTCCAGGCAACGCTGACCATCCTCGATGATGAGCGGGCGCCCGGTGAAATCCGGCTCGTCCAAACCAACTTGTGGGTCAGCGAAGCTGCCGGGCAGGCCGTCATCCAACTGATCCGTACCAACGGGCGCAGTGGCGTTGTGAGCGTGGGTTATGAAACTCGTGAGATCACGGCCACCGCCGGACTCGATTTCGTGCGGGCGGGTGGATCGGTCACGTTTGCCGACGGCGAGACCAACAAGGTGATCGTGGTCAACCTCCTCAATGACAGCCTGGTGGAGGGCGAGGAGACCTTCCTGGTGGTGCTGACCAATGTAACCGGTGGCGCCCGCATCGTGGGTCCGACCAATGTGCTTGTAACCATTGCGGATGATGAGGTGGGCTTTGGATTCGCGGCGCCGACCTTCCTGGCGTCCGAGGGGGACGGCGGCCTGACCTTCCAGGTTCGAAGAGTGGGCGACACCAACCGGGCGGTTCAGGTGAACTACGTGACCGAGGACGAAACGGCCCGGGCAGGGTTGGATTACCAGCCGACGAGCGGGACGCTGAGTTTCGCCCCGGGGGAGACGTTGAAGTCGGTGACCGTTGGCCTCCTGGAGGATCGGTTGGTGGAGGGCGATGAAACCTTCCGCCTGCGCCTGCTCCAGCCCGGCCCCGGGACCGAAATCATCCAACCGACGGCCGTGGGTGTCATTCTGGACAACGACGCCGGGTTCAAGCTGGCTACCAACCGGTACGAGGTCAGGGAAAGCCTGACCAACGGCGTGGCCACCAACGTGGTGGTCGAGGTCATCCGCATGGGGGCCATGCACGGCACCAACAGCGTGGGTTATACCACGGTTGGCGGCACCGCCGTGGCCGGCCAGGACTTTGTTACCACGGCCGGGACCCTGGTGTTTACCAACGGCGAGGTGATGAAACAGGTGATCATCCCGATTTTGGATGACACCCTGGTCGAGGACACGGAAACGTTCACCTTCCAACTGGTCAACCCGGACACCAACTCGGTCGTGGTTGAACCCTCGGTGGCCACGATCAGCATCCTTGACGATGACGCCGGCCTGCGATTCAGCTCTCCCAGCTACAGTGTGTCCGAGGGCGGAGTGAGCGTGACCCTGACGGTCGAGCGGGTCGGGGTTTTGGACACACCGGTGACGGTGGAGTGGCGGACCGAGGACGGGTCGGCGCGGGCCGGTCAGGATTACGTGCAGGCCTCGGGCCGGTTGGTGTTTACCAACGGCGTCCGGACCCAGACGCTGACGGTGTTCGTGCTGGATGATACCGAGGAGGAAGGCACCGAGAGCTTCAGCGTGCGGTTGTTCAACGTGACCGGGCCGGCGACCCTGCTGACGCCGGAGGTGGCCGTCGTTACCATCGTGGACAACGACGGTGGCGTGGTGGTGCCTGCCGGATCCAGGCTCCTGAGCGATCCGAACGGAAACGGCGCCCTGGATCCCGGTGAGCGTGTCACCGTGCGCTTCGCCCTGCGCAACGCCGGGACCGTCCCGCTCAGCAATGTGGTCGCCACCTTGCTGGCCACCAACGGGGTGGTGCAGCCCGGCGCGGCGCAAAGTTACGGGCCGCTGGCACCCAACGGGCCGTCCGTTTCCCGCGATTACACCTTCACCGTTCAGGGTACGAATGGCAGCATCGTACGGGCGGTGTTCCAAGTCCGGGACGGCAACCTTGACCTGGGACGGGTCACCTTCAGTTACCTGCTTGGAACCAGTACCGCCACATTCTCCAACACGGCGCCGATCGAGATTCGGGACGACGCCCCGGCCCAACCGTATCCGTCGGTCATCACCGTGACCGGCCTGGTGGGCGTAGTCAGTAAGACCGTGGTCACCATCACGAACCTCTATCATACCCGGCCGAGCGACATCGACATGCTCCTGGTCAGCCCGGCGGGCGGCAAAGTGATGGTGATGTCCGACGCTGGCGGCGGGTACTGGGTCACCAATGTAACGCTCACCCTGGACGACGCAGCGCCCGGTCCCCTGCCGGATGCCGCACCGCTGACGAACGGGGTTTTCAAACCGACCAATTACGGTGCGTTTGACCTGCTCGATACGCCGGCGCCCGAGCCGCCGTTCGCCACCAGCCTGGCGGCATTTAACGACACGAATCCGAACGGTCAGTGGCGGCTCTTCATCCGGGACGATGCGCCGGCGCAGTCCGGCCACATCCGCAACGGCTGGTTGCTGCAGATCACCACGAGCGGTCGGTTCCTGCCGGAGGCGGACCTCTCGGTGACGGCGACGGCTCCGGAAAGCGCGGTGGTCACCAGCAACTGGGTGGTCAGAGTGGAGGTGGCCAACCACGGTCCATGGGATGTCACCGGAGTGACGGTGACCAATCTGGTGCCCGAAGGCGCGGTGCTGGTCGGCAGCCAGGTCACACGGGGTCAGATGACCACCAACGCCAACGGCACCGTCTACTGGTCGGTGGGATCGCTCGGCATGGATGACGTTGCCACCGCGACCCTGGTGCTCCGTGCCGACACGGTCGGATCCGTGGCCTGGACCCTGGGCGGTTGGCACGGACAGACCGAGGCTCATCCGGGCAACAACACGGCGGCAGTGCAGGTGGAGGTGCTGCCGCCACGGGCAGACCTGGAGGTGTTCCTTGCGGATGAACCGGATCCGGTGGTGTTGGGCGGTCTGGTGACCTACACCACCGTCATTACCAATCACGGCCCGGGCACGGCAGTCCAGGTGGCTCTGACCAATCGGCTGCCGGCCGGGTTCAGCGTTGTGCAGGCCGTGCCCGGCAACTACACCGTGCAGGGCAACCAGGTGGTCTTCGGCAATCTGGGCAATCTGGGGGCTGGCCGGGCCCTGCAGGTCCAGGTTACCGCCCGACCTGCCATGGTGGGTGAGTTCCCGGTGCGGGCCGACGTTGGATCTGCCACGGACGATCCGGCCAAGGCCAACAACGTGGCCACGGTCCGTACCATTGTGATGGCGACCCAGTTGCGGGCCCGCCTGACTGGTGGTCAACTCGAATTGCGCTGGCCGGCCGGTATGGGGAACGTGGTATTGGAACGCGCAGAGAGTCTGACGCCGCCGGTGCAGTGGGTGCCGGTGCAGGTGGCACCCGTGCTCGACGGTGACCAGTACCGGGTGAATTTGCCGTTGGATGGCGCAGGCGGATTCTTCCGGTTGCGTGCGGCACCCTGAAGCGCCTGGGCTGAGGGTAATGTGGATTTCCCAAGGGCCCTTACGGGCCCGCGGTTACCGAAAGAAAACTTTGACCGGTTGTAGAGTCCGATGAACATGCCACTCTGGAGACGATGGACCCGGGCGGACCGAGCCGCCCTGGGGGTGGTGCTGGCGTGCTGGTTGGGGTGGAGCCCTGACGCAGGGGCCCTGTGGGCTTGGGACCGAAACGCAACCCTGCCGGACCAGGACCTGCGCGGTGCGCCGGGGGTGGCACCCGGGGATTGGGCCAGGCGTCAACAGGCCCTGGCTCGTCTGCAACAGGAACTGCCCGGAACCAAGGTGGATTACGATCCGCTGGTGGGTTCCGCCCGGTACGTCAGGCGGCTCTCCGGGTTCCTCACCCCCCCGGCGGGTGGTTGGAGCGGCCCCACAGCCGCAGCGGTGCCACCAGCGGATCCGGAATCCATCGTAAAAGCCTTCCTTGACTCCCACCGCGACGTATTCGGTCACGGGGGAGAAGTATTGGATCAGGCACAGCGGGTACGCGATACGGTCAGCCCGCACAGCGGCCTACGGACCGTGGTGTGGCAACAGGAACTGGCCGGCCGACCCGTTTTCGAGGCGGAATTGATTGCCAACCTGACCGCCCGGGGTGAGCTGGTCTCGATCTCGAGCCGGATGTTGGCGGATCCCGCCGTGGCCGCGGACTTGGGGTCGCCGAATTGGGCGGCCCGGCTCGGGCAGCCGCAGGTTCGCGAAGCGCTGGCGATCGAGAAGGCCGCGGCGGGCGTCGGCGCCGCGGGCGCCGGCAGCGAGGTTACCGGTACCGGTGAGGTGTTGGCCAACGGCTACCGCCGTTACTTCCTCCGGGGACGTCCCCTCCTGTTGCGCGAGGTCTGGTTGCCCCTGGACGGGTCCCGGCTGCGACCCGCATGGGAGATCCACTTCCCCAAACCCGGATCGCCCGAGCAATATCAGATGGTGGTGGACGCCGAGACCGGCGAGATCTGGTTGCGTCGGCAGACCACCTTTTTCATCAGCGACGCCTCCTACCGGGTCTACACCAGTGACAGCCCGTCACCGTTCACCCCCGGTTGGCCCACGCCCAACCCGGCCCAACCACCGTATACGAACCGGATCCTGGTGACGTTGAGTGCGCTGGACATCACGGCCTCGCCCAACGGCTGGATCAACGACGGCGACAACGAAACCCGGGGGAACAACGCGGATTGTTTCCTGGATCGCGATTTTGACTTCCAACCGGACGGGCCACGTCCGCAGGGCAATCCGCCGCGGGTGTTCGACTTTCCTTTGGACCTGAACCAGGAACCGATCGAGTACACCAACGCCTCCATCGTGCAAATGTTTTATTGGGTCAACTGGTACCATGACCGCCTGTATCAACTGGGGTTCACAGAAAGCGCCGGCAACTTTCAGCAGGACAACTTCGGCCGGGGCGGTCTCGGGAATGACCCTATAATCGGCTATGTCCAAAGCGGGGCCGATGCGGGCCTTTTCAACAATGCCTTTTTCATTCCGTCGCAGGACGGCTTTCCCGGACAGATTGCCATGTTTCTGTGGAACTACCCCACGCCGGATCGTGATGGCAGCCTGGACGCGGAAGTCATCCTGCACGAGGCCACGCACGGGTTGACCACGCGTTTGGTGGGCGCCGGCAACGGGATGACCGCCCTGCAATCCCGTGGGTTGGGGGAGGGTTGGTCGGATTTCTACGCCCTGGCCCTGCTCAGCGAACCCGGCGATGACGTGGATGGTGTTTACCCCATGGGGGGCTATGTTACGTACCAGTTCGCCGGGCTTCAGCAGAATTACTATTTCGGGATCCGTCGGTACCCGTACAGCACCGACATGAGCAAGAACCCGCTCACGTTCAAGGACATTGACCCCAACCAAATCAGTCCCCACCCCGGTGTGCCGCGCAGCCCCATCTGGCCCTTCGATCCCCGGGAAGCCAGCGAGGAACATAACCAGGGCGAGGTGTGGTGTGCGATTCTGTGGGACGTCCGGGCCAATCTGATCCGAAAGTACGGCTATGCAGGCAATGAGATCATGTTGCAGTTGGTGACCGACGGGCTGAAGCTTTGTCCCCCCAACCCGGACTTTATTGAGGCGCGCGATGCCATCATCCTGGCGGACTTGGTGGCCACCGGAGGTGCCAACGCCCGCGAGCTGTGGACGGGCTTTGCCAAACGGGGCCTCGGCTTCAGTGCACGGTCGCCGGGCAGCCGAACCACGGTGGGCGTGGTGGAGGCCTATGACACCCCCGGTCTGACGGTGGTGGGGGCGATTGTGGCCGGGGGCAACGGCAACGGCCTCGTGGACAACAACGAATGCAATGACCTGTACCTGCTGGTGGCCAACTTCAACAACTTCACCGCCACGCGCGTGCGCGCCCGGGTCACAACCACCACACCCGGTGTCGGATTGGGGAACCGGGAATCGGACTATCTGGATTTGCCCCCGCTTGCGGTGGGAACGAATCTCGTCCCCTTCCAGTTGAGCACGGCGCCCTACCTTGTTTGTGGCACGCCCGTGGTGTTACAGGTCGCCCTGGAGTCGGACCAGGAACAGGTTGCGCAGACTTGGACGCTGAACACCGGTCTCCTGGGTGAGGTGCGGCGCTTTGACAGTGATCAGCGTGTGCCGATTCCGGATAATGACCCGGTGGGTGCCAGCTCACCCATCGTGGTTTCAAACATTACTTCAGCCCTGCGTAAGGTGGCCGTTTCGGTGTATATCACGCACACCTGGGTGGGCGACCTCCGCTTGGAACTGGAAGCCCCGGATGGCACGCGGATTGTGTTGAGCGACCGCAACGGGGGCGCCGGCGACAATTACGGTGTGGCCTGCAGTCCGGATCGGCGACGAACGACGTTCGACGACGACGGTCCGCTGCCCATCGGATCGGGCATCCCGCCCTATCTGGGGACCTTCCGTCCCCAGCAGCCACTGGCCACCCTGGTGGGCAAGTCGGGCGACGCCGTGAACGGGATCTGGCGTTTGCGCGTGGTGGATCAGGAGCAGTTGGATACGGGTGCCATCGAATGCTGGTCGCTGTTCCTGTGGCCGGCCGAATGCACCGACGGCGGCGGGAGTTGTCCGGGGGCCGATCTCGCTGTGAGCCTCTCCGCTGCGCCGGAACCCGTGATGGTCGGCAGCAACCTGATTTACACCATCACGGTCACCAACCGCGGGCCATCCACCGGCCGGTCCACCGTGGTCCGTCATGACCTGCCGCCGGATGTGATCTACGTCAGCTCGCGGGCCAGCCGGGGTAGTGTCACACCGGCAGGGGGATCGGTGGTCTGGAACGTGGGTGACCTTCCGTTCGCCAGGGCAGGAGAGTTACAGGTCGTCACGCTGCCGGTGAAGGCCGGTGTGCTGACGTCGCGCGCGATGGTCACCTCGCTGGATCCCGATGGTGATCTCAGTAATAACGAGGCGTCGGTGGTGAGCCGGGCGATGCCGCAGGCTTCGGATCTGGTGTTGGAAGCCTCGGCGGCGCCTGAAAACGCCCTTCGCGGGCAACCCTTGGAATATCGGCTGCGCCTGCGGAACCTTGGTCCGTCACCGGCCTCGGGGGTGAGGGTGACCAACGAACTCGCCGCGAGTTATGTCCTTCAAAATGTGACCCTGTCGCAAGGCTCATGGAGCGCAACTGCGGCGGGTCTGATCTGGACAGTGGGGACCCTGGCCACGGGTGCAGAGGCCGAGCTCGTGATGCAGGGGATACCGGTGGCCGAAGGTACGCTCCTGTGGCGCGCGCGGGCTTCGGCCCTTCAGGGGGATCCGTTCCCTGAGAACAACCAGATCGAACTTAGAACCACCGTGGGCCCGGCTGCAAACCTGGTCCTCCAGGCCGCTGCCGTGCCCAATCCGGCCGTGGTGGCCCTGCCCTTCCAATATGTGCTGGTGGTCAGTAATGCCGGGCCCAGTCGCGCCAGTTCCGTGGCTCTGAATGCAACGTTGTCGACCGGACAGTCGGTGGTTTCGAATTACACGTCCCGGGGGACCATCTCCGGGCGCAGCAACGAGTGGACGGCTGCGCTGGGCAATTTGCTGCCCGGAGAACGGGCTGTGGTCGTCCTGACGGCCGTGGCGGGCACGCCCGGCAGCTTTGGGTTCCGTGCGGACGTGGCTTCCGCCCAGGTGGACCCTGCGGATGGCGACAACCATGCCGCGTTGCAGGTGCTCGTAAGACCACCCTTCGTGGAGATCATCAATGCGGGCGCCACGTTGACCGCCGAATCAGTCCGGCCGCCGAACGGTGCCCTGGACGAGAACGAAACCGTGACCGTGGAACTGCGCTTGCGGAACTCGGGGAACGTGGACAATACCAACCTGGTCGCGACCTTGTTGCCCGGCAACGGGGTGGAGAATCCCTCCGGACCGCAGAATTACGGCGTGCTGCCCGCGGGCGGGATGCCCGTCGGCCGAGAATTCACCTTCACGGCCAGGCCCACCCCGGATGGGGTGGTACGGGCCATCCTCCAGCTGACCGACAACGGCCAGCCCTTGCCCAACGTGGAGTTCCAGTTCCGATTGCCACGCACCCTGACCTTCTCGAATTCCCAGCTCATCGAGATCCTCGACAACCGGCCGGCCCGACCGTACCCCTCCACCATCAGCATCTCGGGTGTGACAGGCACCGTGGGACGGGTAACACTGACCCTCTCGGACCTGAACCACACCTACGCGCCTGACATTCAGATGTTGCTCGTCGGACCGCGGGGTCAGAAGAGCCTGTTGATGGCCGGCGCGGGTGCGCCTTATGGCGTCGCCCATGCCACGGTCCAGTTGGATGACACCGCCGACCAACCGCTGCCCCAGGATGATGCACTGGTCAGCGGCCGGTATCGTCCGGCAGTGTATGGACCTGTCAGCGATTTCGCAGCACCGGCCCCGGCAGCACCGTACGAGGTCGGTTTGTCGCCCTTTGCCGGCATGGACCCGAACGGCACCTGGTCGTTGTACGTTCGCGACGCAACCGCCGGGGATGCCGGACAGGTGGCAGGCGGTTGGAGCCTCACCTTGTACATGGTCACGCCCGTCAACCGCCTGGCAGATTTGCAGCTCTCGGCGTCCCCGACCGTGGCAACCCGTCTGGACCAGCCGGTTGAAGTGACGTTTGCCATCACCAACCGCGGACCCGACTCCGCTCGGGGCGTCGTGTTCGCGAGCGAATGGCCGGGCGGATTGAGACCGGTTTCTGTCCAAACCCCGACCGGCAATGCATGGGTGGATGGCCAAACGGTGCGTCTGTTGCTGGACGAACTTGCGCCGAACGCGGGTGTGGTGGTCCGCGTCACCGCCGAACCTGCGCAATCAGGCACTTTTGAGGTGTCTGCCGCGGTGAGCTCGGCGGATGTGGATCTGAACGCGAGCGACAATTCGGTCACCACGCAGGTGAGTGTGAATCCACCGAGGGCCGATCTGACTCTCACCATGGAAGCCGCCACATTGAACGCCGTGGTCGGACGGCTGGTCGAATTGCGGCTGACCCTCACCAACCGCGGGCCCGAGGGCGCTCTGCGGCCCCGGATCCGGGTGCCCTTGCCGGTGGGGTTGGAATTTGTCTCGGGGACCGCGCAAGGTGGCTTGGTGGAACCCGCCGACGACACGGTGATCGTGCGCTACGGCCGGTTGTTGCCCGGGGAGAGCAGCGAGGTGGTGCTCGTCCTGCGAGGTGTGCGGGCCGCCCAGGGTGAAATTCGCGCCGAGGCCACGAGCGAGTCCGCCGAGCCATCGCCAATGGATAACGTGGCTGTGGCGGCTCTGAGCATTGTGCCGCCACAGCCCAAGATCGTCATCGCAGGCATGAAATTGACCGCCGAAAGTGCCACGCCTGCCAACGGTGCGCTGGATCCGGGTGAGGAGGTTGTTCTGGCGTTGGGCCTGCGCAATGTGGGCGAGCTGCCCACCGAGAATCTGGTGGTCCAGCTGGCCGACACCGGCGGCGTGGCCGCCCCGGGTCCCGTCCAAACCTACGGTGCGCTGGAACCCGAGGGTGACGTGGTGTGGCGGACCTTCACCTTCACGGTGGCCCGGCCCGCGGGAGCCACGGTGGAGGCCACATGGAACTTGCAGGACGGCACCACGGCCCTGCCCGCTCTAACCCGCGTCCTCCGCGTCACGGAACCGCGGGTCGTGGAGAATGCGGCCGCAATTGCCATCCCGGAACGTGGACCGGCCACACCCTATCCATCCGTGATTCAGGTGGAGGGGTTGAGTGGCGTGGTTACGGGCGTTCGGGTCTCTTTGAACGGCCTGACTCATGGCTACCCGGACGACCTGGACGTGCTGCTGGTAAGTCCGTCCGGTCGCCGCGTGGTGTTGATGTCGGACGCCGGCGGCGGTTGGGCTGTGACCAACCTCACCGTGGGATTTGACGGTGCGGCCGGATGGGCGGTGCCGGATAACCTGCGGCTCACCAACGGGGTGTATGCACCGGCCGATTACGAGCCCGGAGACAATCTGCCGCTGCCCGCGCCTCAGCGGCCGTATGCGACGGCGCTGCAAGCATTGCTGGGCACGAATCCCAACGGCGAGTGGGGTCTGTACGTGGCGGACGATTTTGCCGGCGAACGTGGCAGCATCGCCAGGGGCTGGACCTTGGAACTGACCACGGGCGAACCGGTCAGCCCTCTGTCGTCGTTGCGGCTGACCGGCAGCGCTTCCACCCCTTCGGTCTCGTCGGGTGGCACCGTGACGTACACGTGGGAGTTGTCCAACGGCGGTCCGGCCGCGGCGGAAGATGCCGTGCTCAATGTGAGCCTGCCGACGGGTGCCGTGGTGCAGGATGTTACGGTCTCACAGGGGAGCGCGACCACCAAACCGAGCGGTGTACAAGTGGCCCTGGGTACGGTGGACGCCGGTCAGGTGGTTCAGGTCCGATTGACCGTGCGGCTGACCGTTGTGGGTACCGCCACGATCACGGCAGCTGCCGACACGGCCAACACGGACCTCGATTTGTCTGACAACTCCGCCAGCGTGGTCACCGAGGTTGTCGGTGTGGTGCCTCCACGCCTGACCGGTGAATGGGATCCGCAGACCGGCAGCTTCCGCGTGACCCTTGCAGGTCAGGCCGGCCAGACCTATCGGCTCCAAGTGTCGGAGGATCTCCGGACCTGGACGGACCTGCAGACCCAGACCGTGCCGGGCTCGGGTGAGATCAAGTTCACCGACCCCGACGCGGCCGGGCGCCCGCAGCGGTTCTACCGGGCGGTGCTGGTGCAACCCTGATGACGGCTCCCGGGTTCGGGGATAATGGTCTCCGTGCCGAATTGCGATGGCCGTCGCCGATTTTTTCCGGTGCTGCTCCCTTGCACGATCGCAGACGGCTGACACGGGGGCGGTTGGCGGTTGAGCGATCAAGCTTGGATTGCATGCGTTGCGGGAGATTGCCGCAAAAGCATCCGGACCGCCACCGAGCTCAAGCTCAGCCCCGGGCGAACCGGATGAGCGTGTTCATCCCCTGTTGTCCATGGAACGAATCGGTCTGACCGGTGGTCTCGGCATGGGCAAAACCACCGTCGCCCGCATGTTCCACTTGCGCGGCGTGCCCGTGGTGGACACGGATGAGTTGGCTCGCAAAGTGGTTGAGCCCGGCCAGCCCGCCTGGCAGGAGATTGTGGCGGCTTTCGGACCCGGGATCGCGGATGAAACGGGCAGGCTGCGCCGTGCCGAGTTGGGCCGGATCGTGTTTTCCGATCCGGGGGCGCGGCGCACCTTGGAATCCATCACTCACCCGCGAATTCGGCAGCTCTGGCATGAGCAGATGACGGCTTGGGAACAGGCCGGCATGGAGCGGGCACTGGTGGTCATCCCGCTCCTTTACGAGACCGGTGCCGAGCGCGAACTCGACCGGGTCGTCTGCGTGGCCTGCACCCGTGCCTCGCAGTACGAGCGGTTGCGACAGCGCGGGTGGTCGGACCGGGAAATCGAGGCCCGATGCGCCGCCCAATGGCCGGTGGAGGAGAAGATGGCCCGGGCTGATCACGTCGTTTGGACTGAAGGCACCCTGTTGGCCACCGAGGCGCAGGTGGATCGGCTTCTGGAGCGATGGTGCCGGAAGGCGGGTTGAGCACCGGCAGCTTTTGCGCCGGACCTTGAAGCCAGACCGCTGCAGGAAAGATCCACCCTCTCCAAGAGGAGCGCACGGCGGCCAGGTACGCCGGCACTTCGTGTGGCGTTCGAACCGGTGGATGGCCCCGGGGCCTGAACGTTGCGCGCCGCCGACGGACCGCCGGACCCTTGCCAGGGGCCCGGGCAGTCCAAAACACGGCAGAAACGCGTGCGCTGCGCCACGTTCCAGCTACTTTTGAAGTGTCATGAGGCCGATACGGTTCTGGCGATGTGGGGTCGGGCTGGTTTTCGCCCTGGCCGCGGCCGAGGCCGTTGCCGCTCATACGCGGGCGCGACTGGTCTTGTCGGCCGATGAGGCCCGTCCGGGTGATACCATTTGGGCGGGGGTCATCCTTCAAATGGATCCCGAATGGCACACCTACTGGCGCAATCCCGGCGCGTCCGGCATTGCCACCGAGATTGCGTGGGCCCTGCCGGCTGGTGTCCAGCCCGGGTCCATCCACTGGCCACCGCCGGAAAAGTATGCCGAGGGCGACCTGATCACCTACGTGTACCATGACGAGGTGATGTTGCTGGTGCCGCTCCATCTGGCGAAGGATCTGTCGCCCGGTCGGGTGGAGTTGCGGGCCACGGTCTCCTGGTTGGAATGCAAGGAATCCTGTCTGCCGGGCTCTGCCGAACTGGCGGCCTCCCTGCGGGTGGGTGGTGAACTGAAACCTTCTGCCGATCACGAAACGATCGAACAATGGCGCCGTCGGTTGCCGTCCGAGGGGTCCGCCCTGGCATTTCAGGGTCGATGGGATATGCCGGCGGGGGCGGAACGGCGCCGACCGGTGGTGCTGGAGTGGCGGGACCCAGTGGCCTCAAGCAGCCGGGCCGAAGGCGCATCGTGGGACTTCTACCCTTACGCCGCACCGGACTACGAGGTCCAGGCAGCCACCACCGCGTTGCCCGCGGAAGAAGGGATGGTCCGTGTGCGCAAGGAGGTGGAGACCTACCACGCGGATCGCTGGCCGGACCGGTTGGAGGGTTTGGTGGTGCTGCGCAAGGGCCGGGAGGTTCAAGCATGGGAGGTGAGGGGGCCGGTGCACGAGCCCGGAGAGACGGCCGCTGCGACCGGGACGGCCCGACGATCCCGGGCAGAGCCCGGTTGGGTACGGATCCTTGCCTACGCGTTTCTGGGTGGCCTGATTCTCAACGTCATGCCGTGTGTGTTGCCGGTGATTGCCCTGAAGATTCTGGGGTTTGTGAATCAGGCGCGTGAGGACCGCCGTCGGGTGCGGCGGCTCGGTCTGGTTTACACATTGGGCGTGCTGGTTTCGTTTGCCGTGCTGGCGGTTCTGGTGATTGGCCTTCAAGCAGCCGGTCGGCAGGCCGGCTGGGGGATTCAGTTTGGCAATCCCTACTTCCTGGTTGCGATGACCCTGTTGGTGACGTTGATCGCTCTGAATCTGTTTGGTGTGTTCGAGGTGAGTTTGGGAGGACGGGCCCTGGAGTCGGCAGCCGGACTGGCCCGGCGTGAGGGAGCAGCCGGGGCGTTCTTCAGCGGGCTGCTCACCACGGTGCTGGCGACCTCGTGCACCGCACCCTTCCTGGGCGCTGCCGTCGGATTCGCGTTTGTTCAGCCGCCAGGTGTGGTGGTTCTGGTGATGCTGACCATCGGGGCCGGCCTGGCCTTTCCGTATTTGCTGCTGAGCTGGCAACCGGCCTGGATGAAGTGGCTGCCCAAACCGGGTCCGTGGATGGAACATTTCAAGGTGCTGATGGGTTTCCCCATGCTCGCCGCGGGGGTCTGGTTGCTCACGTTGGTGGAGGCACACTATGGCGAGCGGGTGTGGGCGCTGGGATACTTCCTGGTGGTGGTTGCGGTGGCGGCATGGTTGTTCGGTACCTTTTGGCAGCGAAGTGTCCGCCGTCATCCGGCGGCCTTGTGGATCGCGCTGGGCCTGTTGGTGGGCGGTTACGCAACCCTGCTGGAGGGCAGCATGCAATGGCGTCAACCCGCGCCCGTGACGGCGGGAACGGGGCCCCGGGCGGAGCAGGACGGGATTCCGTGGCGATCGTGGAGCCCGGAGGCCGTGGCGGAGGCACGTCGTCAGGGGCATCCCGTGTTGGTGGACTTTACCGCCCGCTGGTGTTTGACCTGTCAGGTGAACAAGAAGTTCGCACTCGAAGTGGACTCTGTTCGCCAAAAGCTTCGGGAGACGGGCACGGTCGCTTTCCTGGCCGATTACACCCATTTTGATCCGGCCATTGGCGAGGAGCTCAAACGGTTCGGACGTGCCGGGGTGCCACTGGTGGTGGTTTACCCGGCCGACCCTTCCCGCGATCCCCTGGTTTTACCCGAGGCACTCACGCCGGGGATGGTGCTCGACGCCCTGGAACAGGCCGCTCGAAACTAGCCCGGTTCGGGACGCGCTCTCCGAGTGCGCCGGACCGGAACCTTCGAGCCGTGACGGCCCGGCAGGGTGCAACCCGCAAGTGACCGCACAAGGCCACGGGGGACCTTCCCCCGGGGCTTCAGAGAGAACGTTTCCGGCTGAGGGTGTGGGTGGCGTAACCGTAGTACGCCTCGGCGGCCTCCATCAGCGTTTCGGACAGCGTGGGATGCGGATGCACCGTGAGCGCGATGTCTTCCGCAGTGGCACCCATCTCGAGGGCCAACGTGGCCTCGGCAATCAGCTCGCCCGCACCGTGACCCACGATGCCCACCCCCAACACACGGTCGCTTTCCGGGTCCACGATCAGCTTGGTCAACCCATCGGTGCGATCGAAAGACAGTGCCCGGCCGGAAGCAGACCACGGGAACCGCGCCACCTCGTGCGGGATGCCACGTTCCTTGGCTTCGGCCTCGGTCAGCCCGCACCACGCAAGTTCGGGATCGGTGAAAACCACCGCGGGGATCACGATGTTCTCAAATCGGCTTTCCTCCCCGTTGATGACCTCTACGGCGATCCTGGCCTCTTTGTGCGCCTTGTGCGCCAGGAGCGCCCCGCCCACCACATCACCAATGGCGTAGATGTGGGGATCGTCCGTCTGCATGTACTCATTGACCTTGATGAAGCCCTTGTCGGTGAACTGCACTTTGGTGTTTTCCAAACCGAGATCCTCGGTGTTGGGCACCCGACCCACCGCGACCAATACCCGGTCGTACAGCTCTTCCAGCTTCTGCCCGTTGTACTCGATGACCACCCGGATCTGTTTGCCGGCCGTGGCCATGCTCAGCACCCTGGCCTGAAGGCGGATCTCTTTGAAAGCCTTTTGGGCCCGCTGCACCACCGGACGCGAAAGGTCCGGATCCGCACCGGCCAGGACCCGGTCGAGCGCCTCGACCAGCACCACCTCGCTGCCCAGCGCGGCGTACACGGTCCCCAGCTCCATGCCGATGTAGCCGCCGCCCACGACCAGCAGCCGGGGCGGAATTTCCTCCACCTCGAGCGCCTCGGTGGAGGTCATCACCCGCGGGTTGCCCAGATCAAACACTTTGGGCATGGCGGGCAACGAACCCGTCGCCACAATGGCGTGCTGGTAACGGATGAATTTCTGGCCCTCCTCGGTTTCCACCCGGAGGGTTTGGGAATCCTCGAAGTACCCGCGCCCCCGCAACACCTGCACACCGCGTTTCTGCGCCAGAAACGCCACCCCACCGGCCAGCTTCTCCAGGATGGATTCCTTCCAGGCCCGCAGCCTGGCCAGGTCCACGGTCGGCGGACCAAAAGTGATGCCCCGATGGGCGGACTCCCGTGTTTCGGTGATGAGGTGCGTGGCCTGCAGCAGTGCCTTGGAGGGAATGCAGCCCACGTTCAGGCACACACCGCCCAGCCGCTTGTCCTTCTCCACCAGAATCACCTTCTTGCCCAGGTCCGCCGCGTAAAAGGCGGCCGCGTAGCCGCCCGGGCCGGCTCCCACGACGACAAGTTCGGTCTCGATCGGCTGCATAGGTTCTTGTGTTGTCACCCTGGCTCCGTTGTGATGTTGCCCGTGCGGAAATCCCCTGCGCCCTACAGCGCCCTACAGCTTGACGGCCTCCTCTGGAAACTCCTCCAGCGCGCGCACCAGGTCCACGATGAACCGGGCCGCCCCTCCGCCGTCAATGACGCGATGATCGTAACTGACGGCCAGCGGCACCATCAGGCGCACCACAACCTGGCCGTCCCGAACCACGGGTTTGAGCGTGCCCCGGCCCACGCCCAGAATGGCCACCTCCGGCCGATTCACAATCGGCGTGAAATGAGCCCCGCCGATCGCGCCCTGGTTGGAAATGGTGAAACTGCCCCCCTGCATCTCCTCCCGGGCCAGTTTCCGCTCGCGCGCCCGCTGGGCCAGGGACTCAATTTCCCGGGCCAGCTCCAGCAGGGACTTCCTGTCGGCATCGCGAAGCACCGGCACCAGCAGGCCATGTTCGGTGTCCACGGCCAGCCCGATGTGGTAATACTCCTTGACCACCAGCTCGCGTGCGACCTCGTCCAGGCTGCTGTTGAAAACCGGATGTTTCTGCAGCGTGTCCACCACGGCCCGGACAATGAAGGGGGTCACGGTCAGTTTGACCCCCTTTTGCTCGTAGGCCGGCCCGTACTGTTTGCGCAGCTGATTGATCCGGGTGAAATCGGCCTCGTCGAACTGTGTGACGTGCGGGATGGCACTCCAACTTTCCCACATCCGGCGCGCAATCACCTCGCGCAGGGTGGTCAGCGGTTCGCGGCGTACGGGGCCCCATTTGGCGAAATCCACCGGCTCGGCCGGCGGGGGACCGGCAGGCGCGGTCGCGGGCGCGGCCGCCGGTGTGGATTGCCGCGACACCACCTGCTTGTATTTGACGGCGATGCTCTGAAGTCGCTGGATGTAATTCCGCAGGTCCTGCCTCGTGATTCGCCCGCCCGGGTCCGTGCCGCGAACCTTGCTCAGGTCAATCCCCAGCTCCCGCGCCAGGCGACGCACCGAGGGCGGCGCCACAGGGGCCGCCACCGGCCGGGGAGCCTCTTCTTCTTCCTCCTCTGCAAGGACTGCGGCCTCCGGCGTTTCTTCCACTTCAACCTCCGGCTCCGGAGGTTCGGGCGCGGCCGCGGGCGCGGGCTTGGCAGCGCGGCGTCGGGTTTCTGCGGGGGGTGCCGTGGCGGCGCCTGCACCGGCAGCGGTCGTACCGGTCTGCAGTTTCAGAATCCTTTGTCCGACGGAGATCTTCTCGCCCGGCCGGACGTACACCTCCACCACCGTCCCGGCATGTTCAGCCGGGATGGTGGCGATGGCCTTTTCGTTTTCCAGCTCGAGCAGTGGTTGGCCCGGACTGATTGTGTCGCCGGGCTTTACCAGAACGCTGACCACCACACCACTGTCCGCACCTTCACCCAGAGGTGGAAGTTTGATGTCCATGATTCGCAAACGTCCGGAAATGTTAAGCCGGAACCGCAGGTTGGCAAGCCCGGGACCTCGAACGGGCACGCAGTTGCGGGAACCAGCCGGAAAACTGCGCGGGAGTGTGAACGGGAGGAGCCATGGACGCAAAAAGCGCCGCCACGGGCACCCCCGCCGTTCCGACGGCCCGGGCATTGAGGACGTCCTCCCGCCGGCCCGGTCGGATCCGATCCTTCGGAACACACCTGCGCCGCGGTCTTTGGGTTTGGCAACCCGCCCGGTCCGGTGCACAATCCAGCCCTGCCGGGCCATGGATCTGGTGGAAAAGATTCGTTGGGCGGGCGTGGTGGGAGCCGGTGGCGCAGGCTTCCCGACCCATGTGAAATTTGCCAGCCGCGCGGGAATCGTGATCGCCAACGGTGCGGAGTGCGAACCCCTCCTGCACAAGGACGCCGCACTCATGGAAACCCGGGCGGAGGAACTGGTCCGTGGATTGCAACTGGCCATGGAGGCCGTTGGCGCGCGCGAGGGTGTCATTGGCATCAAAGCCAAGCGCAAGGCCGCTGTGGAGGCCGTCACCGAGGCATGCCGGGGAACGAACGTGCGGGTGCATCTCCTCGGGGATTATTATCCCGCCGGAGACGAATACGATCTGGTCTACACCGTCACCGGACGCCTCATCCCGCCGCGCGGGATCCCGCTGGATGTCGGCGTGGTGGTCAGCAATGTCGAAACGTTCATCAACATCGCCGCCGCGGCCGACGGACGACCCGTGACCTGGAAGACCCTCACCATCGCCGGGGCGGTACGACAGCCCGTGACCTTGCGTGTGCCGGTGGGCACCTCCTACCGGGACTGCATCGAAGCGGCCGGCGGTGTGAGCACGCCCGACCCGGTGCTGATCATCGGTGGACTGATGATGGGCCAGGTCACGGATAACCTCGACACGCCGGTCACCAAAACCGCAACCGGCGTCGTCATCCTGCCACGCTCCCACCCGGTCGTTCAGCGCAAACTTAAGCCCGGCGGGCTCAAGGCCCGGATCGGTAGGTCCGCTTGCGACCAATGCCGTTACTGCACCGAGTATTGTCCACGGTATCTCCTCGGTTATGCCGTCGAACCGCATCAGGTCATGCGAACGCTCGCATTCACCGGCAGCGGCGCCGAGGTGTTCAGTCAATGGGCGGTCCTTTGTTGTGCCTGCGGGTTGTGCACCCTCTACTCCTGTCCCGAGGAACTCTTTCCCAAGGAGGCCTGCGATGAGGCCAAAACCGCCCTGCGCCGCGCCGGCATTCCGTGGAGCGGGCCCACCCGGGTCCAACCCCATCCCATGCGGGATGGACGCCGCGTGCCCATTCAGGCCCTTACGCGCAAACTTCACGTCACCGAGTATGACCGGCCCGCGCCCCTGCGCCCGCAGCCGTTGGAGCCGTCCCGGCTCACGCTACCCCTGCGGCAGAGCGCCGGTGCCCCATGCAAACCCACCGTCCGCGCGGGCGACCACGTCCGCGCCGGCCAGGTCATTGGCGAACCCCCACCCAATGCCCTGGGCGCTCTCCTGCACGCACCGGTGGACGCCATGGTGCGGACGGTCACGGAGGACGCAATCGTCCTGGAACGATGACATGCAACCAACCCACCCCCTCCCAACCGAACACCAGTTTCCGGATGCAACCGGCACTGTCGACCAACCGGTTCCGGCCCCACAGTCACCGATCCTTCAACAGGGGTTGGGCCGCCTGATCACTCAAAAAGCGAGAAACGTGCCTGGTGGAATGCCGATGCGCCCCGACACCGGGCTCCGCACCGAATGAAACCCGGACAAGACCCTTTCCCATGATGGCCGAGAAATCCATCGGACTGATCGAGCTGTCGAGCGTGGCCGCGGGCTTTGCCGTTGCTGATGCCATGCTCAAGGCGGGAAATGTCAGGCTGCTTCTCTCCCGATCCATTTGCTCCGGCAAGTACATGGTCCTGGTGGGCGGGGAGACCGCAGCCGTCGAAGCCGCCGTTGCTGCCGGGGTCGAAACCGCCAACGGCTGTCTCATCGACAGTGTTACCCTTGCCAATCTGCACCCGGACGTCTTCGCCGCCCTGGGCCGCACACACCCGGGGGAACCCCGCGGCGCGCTGGGCATCCTGGAATCGTTCAACGTGGCCGCGCTCATCCGCGCGGCCGACGCCGCCGCCAAGGCCGCTGCCGTCCAGTTGCTCGAAATCCGTCTGGCCATGGCCCTGGGAGGCAAGGCCTTTTGCACCATGACGGGCGACGTGGCCTCGGTGCAGGCCTCCATCGCCGCCGGTCGCGCCGTTCTGGCCGGGGAGGGCGTGCTGGTCAACGCCGTGGTCATCCCGCGGCCTCACCCGGACGTCTACCGCGAACTGGTTTGACCCTTGAATGCCACCTGTTGCCGGGCGCCGCGCCGCACAACCACCACACGTCCCGGAGCCTTTGCGAGATGCCGCTGGCCCTCGAGAACAAGCCTGCAGCCGTGAGCGACCTCACCGCCCTGAAAATTCCGTAACGCCCCCCGCCAACCCTGCTGGTCCCCTTGCCACGCGCCAACGAAGCGCTGCGCCCGGAAAACCTACGAATCAAATCTCGGCAGCAGGTCTCATCTCGGTCCGCTGAGACCGCAAGGCGCATTCCCGAAGGACACCGACGGACTCGTGACTCTCTTCCAACCGGAACCAAAGGCGCACCCTGCGGAGTTTGCCCCTGCCATCTTCAGCGGTCCTCCACTGGCACGAACACCGCACACACCGGACTCGGTACCCGCGCGGAGTGCCCCGTGAACAACAATCTCCCCGTCGAGGTATCCACCCGGAACACCGCCACACCGTCGCTGTTCTGATTCTCCACCAGGCACCACCGCCCCCCAGGGTCCAGCGCAAAATGACGCGGGGTCCGCCCACGGGTGCTTTCGTGTCCCATCCCGCTCAGCAGGCCGGTGCGCGGATCGACCTGGAACATGGCAATTGAATCGTGGCCCCGGTTGCTGGCGTACACCCACCGGCCGCTCGGATGCACCACCACCTCCGCAGTGGTGTTTCCCACGACCTCTGTTCCTTCGGGCAGCGTGGGCAGCGTTTGCACCAGCTCGAGCCGGCCACTGCGTCCGTCCCATCGGCACACGGTCAGCGTCGAATTCAGCTCGTTCAGCACGTAGACATGCCGTCCATCCGGATGAAACGCCAGGTGACGAGGACCCGAGCCCGGTGGGAGCGCCAGTCTGGAAACAGGTTCCTCCCCCAACCACCTGCGCCATGTGCGCCATCGGTACACCAGCACCTGATCCAATCCCAGATCGCACACCAACAGATGGGAACCCTGCGGGCTGGGCATGGCCTGGTGCGCGTGCGGGCCACGTTGCCGTTCCGGGTGCACGCTTGAACCCCTGTGCTGGATCACGGCCGCGGGCTCTCCCAACTTCCCCTCCGCATCCACGGGCAACACCGCCACACTTCCGCTCGCGTAGTTGGCCACAAACAAACCACGCCCGCGCCCGTCCAGGGAAAGATGGCACGGGCCGTCGCCGCCCGAGGAACGCTGCCCCAGCGATCGCAACGTACCCGTCCCGACATCCACGGCGTACGCAGCCACACGACCTCCGGCCTCCCGACCGTCACTGACCTCGCTGACTGCGTACAGCCTGCGGCCGTCCCTCGACGTCGCCAGAAAGCTGGGATTCGGGAGCTCCGCGGCCGGTTGGGCCGGAGTGAGGCGGCCACGAATCCCGTCAAACCGGGAAACGTAAATCCCCCGACTCTCGCCCCTGGTGTACGTGCCCCAGAACACCCACCAGTCCCGGTCCGCCGCCTCCAAAAACGACCGCCCCACCAGCCACAACAACCCGAGGGCCACACGATAACTCCGCATGCCCCGAAAAAACATGAATCCCGCGCCGACGCAAGCGCGTCCCGCACCAAATCCTCGGGCGGGCGCAGCACGTCGCTCGCCAGCGCCGTTTTGTGGATTCCATCCGGACGATCACGCCGGGATCGCGTCCGGTCTCCATCCTTCCGTTGGCATAACATGCCAGCCTCGTGGGACTGTTGCCCGTGGCAACGCCGGGTGGAGTTGCGGTCCCTCGAATGGGAGCCGGGTGGGCGGCGATCATTGCGCTTCGGGGACGGTACCCGGGTGGTGCCGCCGGGTGAATGTTGGTGAGGCTCCCAAATGGTGACGGTTGCGGTCGAGGGCGGTGCGCAAACAGCCTGTAGGATCTGTATGGACCGCATTGGCGAGGCCGGGTGGTGGCTTTCAAGGGCTGCAATTCGAGAATCGTGCACTGCCGGCGCGGGCGCGGAGGCATGCCGCTATTTGCACGGCAGATCGCCTTTGGTGTGTGCTCGTTTCCATGTTCCAGGGAGGTGACACCGACTTTTGGCGCAACGACACCTTTCCACAAGCGAAACCGTCCCGTCCGGGGAATCGTCGTTGTGGCTCGATCGCAAATCGGCCGGTGGAACGGCACTGGCTTGAACTCGAGTTTCGCGCAGTCAAAACTCGGCGCTGGAATTGTTGAATATGAGGCGAAGCTTTGCCCTTGCTGCAGTGCTGGGTGTCCTCTGGCACTGCGGGCCTGCCCTGGCGGATGCGGCGCAAGCGGTGGTTTTCCATCCCGCCTACGCGCCGGCCCCGGCGGACAATCCCCTCAAGGGATTCGTGCCCTATGCAGGACAGGGGCGGAAGTTCCCGCATTCCCTTGAATTCAGTTACCTGCCCTTGGCGGCGGTGATGACCGGCCCCACGAACTTCAACTGGACGCCGTTGGAGAAACTGCTGGACGACATCGCGTCACGCGGGTGCCAGAGCGTGGTCCGTTTCTACCTGGAGTATCCGGGCAGGGCCAGCGGCGTGCCGGAGTACTTGGTGCGTGCCGGAGTGCGTTTACGGGTGTGGACGAACACCAACACGCAGCCGCTGCCGCCTGCGCCGGACCACACGCCCGATTATGAAGACCCCCGCTTGCGGGCTGCGCTGACCCGTTTCATCGCCGCGTTCGGGGCGCGTTATGATGGCGATCCGCGGCTCGGCTACATCACCGCCGGACTGCTCGGCACTTGGGGGGAATGGCACTGTCATCCGCACGGTGAGTGGTTTGCCTCCAAGACGGTGCAGATCGAAGTCATGGACGCCTACGAGGCGGCGTTCCGGAAGACGCCGGTGCTGCTGCGCTACCCGGCCGGCGACGGCGACCCTGTTTACGCGTCGAACAGCCGGCGAAATTTTGGATACCACGATGATTCCTTCGGCTGGGCGACGCTCGAAACGGGCCGGAAGGAGGACGAATGGTTTTCCCTGGCGCGCTTGCGCAGGGCCGGCCCGTCCGCATGGAACCGCTGGCGCGTCGCACCGATCGGCGGCGAGATTCGCCCCGAGCTTTGGCCCTGTCTGTGGAAGGCGGAGGGCTGCGGCCGGGGCCAGGACTTCGCGCAGTGCGTCCGCGAAACCCATGCCACCTGGCTCATGGATTCGAGCACGTCCCGCGCGTTGGCGCCGGACGAACAGGAGCGCGCCCTCGCGGCTGCGCGCAGCCTTGGCTATGAGTTGCAGGTCCTGGATGCCTCGGCGGTGCTGACCGGGCGCCGACTGGAGGTTTCCGTCACGTTGACAAATCGCGGCGTGGCTCCGTTCTATGCCAGCTGGCCGGTGCATCTGGTGGCGGCGGACTCGAAAGGCAGGGAAACGATGACCGAAATGCCCTTCAGCTTGAAATCCCTGCTGCCCGGCATGACGGGGAAGAGTTCCGTATCGCTTGACCTCACCCGGCTGGAACCCGGCGAGATTACCCTGCTTCTGGGCGTCATGAACCCGATGAAGGGGGGACGTCCCCTCCGGTTCGCCAACGCGGATCAGGATCGGGACCGCATCGGCTGGCTGACCCTTGGAAAGATTGTGGTGCCGTAGCGCATTGCTTCGGGCACCACCCATGGACGCAGGTTGCGACCCGTTGTTCCGCGGGCTTTTTCTGCATGGTCCGCAAGTTGCGGCCCAAATCCTGCGGCGCATGAGCACGCCCTGTTGGGGTGGCGTGCATCGGGTTGGGGATTTTCGTGGTGAACTTTGACGAGCCGGCTGCGGCGCGGGAAGTGCGCGGTGGGGTGGTGCGGGCACGGGGTTTGTGGAGGTGGGTTTCCGTCCAGCGCGCCATCAGGCGTGGGATTGACAGGGTACGGGTGCGCGCGCCGGTACGGTGATGGGAACTGACACCGGAAGCGGACGTCGAGGGCGTCAGTGGGAGACAGGCGCCGGTTGGACGGGTAAAATTCATGAGGGGGGACGGGGTGAAGAGGTTTCTGACCCGCAGATTTCGGGGCCGCGGCGCTGTAAAGAGGTCATTTCCGCTGAACCGATCCGGGGCCTGACCATCACGGCAATGCCGGCATGAAGGGCAGCTTCCGGCGGACGGCGTTTCTGGCGAACCGGCTGTTGGCCAACCCGGGCGTGCGCGGCCAAACGCCGTTGTTGTGGCGCCGGGGCACGCCCGTGCCGGCTGGCGAGGCCGGCCGTTGGCCGGAGGGCTTTTCCTTGGACCGGCCCGAGGAATGCGACGATCCCTGTCGCCTTTTCCGGTGGCGAGGCCGGGCCGGGCGTACCTTCGAAGGGTTCAATCCCGGGGACCGACATCCGGCCTGCGGCCTGGTGTGGAGGGTCCCGGGGCGGGATGGATTGTGCGTCCCGGGATAGCCCGGGCGGATGCGATTAGGCGGTGAGCGGCGGGGGCATGGAGGTCAGGATGCGCGGGCCCTGGTTGCGCGATCGCCGGCCCGATCTCTGATGGACCGGGCGCCAATGGCTTCTCCCCGTTCGTGGCTCGGTCGTGGCTGTGTGCGACCGGGCTGCTGTGCACGGGAGGCTGTGTGTGTTGTCTAATCGGCGGGGCGCAACTGAATGGAGCGAAGGTTGACGGGCCTCCAGCGGTCCGGCACCGGCCTGACTTCGATGCGATGCCGGCCAGCGGGCAGGTCGAGCATGCCGGCCTCGGTGCGTTGGAACCGGGTGTAATCGCCGGTGCGCGGAACGGTGACCTCGAGTGAGGCGTTTTGGGCGCGCAGGATGAGACGCGCGCCGTCGGCTTCGGCGGCCGTTTCGAAGACGACGCGATAGCGCCGGGGTTGGTCGAGTTGCACGTCCCAATCCACCCATTCGGAGGCGTCGGTCCAGAAACCGATGCAACGTTTGTTGCGTTCGGGTTCGTAGCGGATCTGACTGCCGTGGAGGTTGGCCTGGAGGGCGTCGAGGCGGAGGGTGCCGTTGGCCTCGGGGTAGATGGGGAGGGGCTCGACCTCGGGTTTGCCTGCGACGCGTACGGCCACGACGGTGGCGATGGGGTCGGGAGCCACTGCGGGCACGGTGATGATTTGTTCTTGTTCCCGTTGGGTGACGGTGAGGCGGGCGGCGCGGTCGGCCAGGAGCCAGGCTCGCTGGATGGGGTTTTTGAGTCCGGGGACAACGAGCTGACCATTGGTGGGCCATTGGAAGACGTGGAGGTAGAGAATGGTGTGTCGGCCCTGGGGTTTCACGGTGCATCGGCCCCAGGGCAGTCGGCCGAAGGGGCTGGCCCGTGTGCCGTAGATGGCCTCACCGTTGACTTTCATCCAAGCACCGATCTCCTTGAGGCGCTGGATGCTGGGCTCGGGGATTCGGCCGTCGGCGGTGGGGCCGACGTTGAGGAGGTAATTGCCGCCCTTGCTGGCGATGTCGATCAGGTTACGGATGAGGGTTTCGGTGCTTTTCCAGTTTTGGTCGTAGCTCTTGTAACCCCAGGTGTCGTTCATGGTCATGCAGACCTCGAAGTCGCGTCCATCCGGGTAGCCGGTGGCGGGGATGTATTGCTCGGGGGTTTCGGTGTCGCCGCGGTATCCGCCGCCGAGCCGGTTGTTGTGGATGATGCCCGGTTTGAGGCGGAGGAGGCGAATGAGCTGGTCGGCGCGTTCGCGGTTCATGTCCACGGGCGTATCCCACCAGAGGACGGCCGGGAACTCGCCGTAACGGGTGAGGATTTCACGGACCTGGGGGACGGCCACGTTGCGGATGTAATCATCCATGTCGCGTTGTTGGGCCGGGTCCCATTTGCCACCGGCGGCGGAGCCACCGTTGACCCAGTCCTGGGCCTGGGAGTAGTAGAAGCCGAGTTTGATTCCGTGTTTGCGGCAGGCGGCGGCCAAGGGGAGCAGCAGGTCCCGGCCGTAGGGGGTGGCGTCGACCACGTCCCAGTCACTGGCCTTGGAATCGAACAGGGCGAACCCGTCGTGGTGTTTGCTGGTGATGATGATGTATTTCATGCCGGCTTCCTTGGCGAGGCGGACCCAGGCGTCGGGGTCGTAGAAGATGGGATTGAAGGACCGGGCGAACTGGCGGTATTCGGCGACGGGGATTTTGGCGCGGTTCATGATCCACTCGCCGATGCCGGGGATTTGCTGGCCCTTGTAAGTGCCGGCGGGTACAGCGTAGACGCCCCAGTGAATGAACATGCCGAAGCGGGCTTCCCGCCACCAACGCATGCGGGCGTTCCGTTGTTCCGGGGTCTCGTCGGCGTAAGGGTCGGGTTTGACGATGCGCGGTCGGCCCCGGATGTCGAGTGCCACGACGGTGACCGCCGGGTCGGGGAGGGTTTCGGGCAGTTCCACCACCACGCCGTCTTCGGTTTGGGTGGCCCGGAGCGGTGTGTTGTCGGCCAGGAATCGGGCTTTCAAAGGGGCGTTGACCAGGCCGGGGAGGAGGAGGCGGCCATCGGCCGGGCGCTCGAACACGTGGAGGTACAGACGGGTGTTACCGTCGCGGAGGGGCTTCTGGGTGCAGCGCCCGAAGGGGAGGGTTTCGAACGGGCTGGCCCGGGTGCCGTAGATGGATTCTCCGTTGCGTTCCATCCAGCGGCCGATCGCTTGGAGACGCTGGATGGCGGGTTCGGGGAAGGTTCCCTCGGCTGTGGGGCCGATGTTGAGGAGGTAATTGCCGCCCTTGCTGGCACAGTCCACGAGGTTGCGGATGAGGGTTTCGGGGCTTTTCCAGTTCTGGTCATGTTTGTTGTAGCCCCAGTGGTTGTTCATCGTCATGCAGGATTCCCAATAGACGCCGGGGCCGAAGCCGGTGGCGGGGATTTCCTGTTCGGGCGTGCCGTAATCGCCCACGCCGCGGCCGCTGTCCATGCCCTGCATGCCGGCGCGGCCCTTGCCGACCCGGTTGTTGATGATGATGTCGGGTTGCAGGCTGCGGACGTAGTTGTAGAGGTCCACCCCACGTTCGTGGGTCCAGGGCGATTCCCATTCGCCGTCGAACCAGAGGATGCCCAGTGGGCCGTAACGGGTGATCAGTTCCTTGAGCTGGGCTTTCATGTAGGCCACGTAGCGGTCCATGTCCGGGGTGCCCTGGGCGCGGTCATTCCACGGACGTCGTGTGCCCCAGTCGGGATGGTGCCAGTCCATGATGGAGTAGTAGAAGCACAGACGGAGTCCCTCTTCCCGGCAGGCGTCGGCCAGTTCTTTGAGCGGGTCGCGGCCGGCCCGTCCGAAAGGTGTGCGGCCGATGTCCCAGTCGGTAACCGCCGAGTCCCAAAGGCAGAAACCGTCGTGATGTTTGCTGGTGATCACGATGTATTTCATGCCGGCGGCCTTGGCCCATCGAACCCAGGCGCGGGCATCGAACTGCACGGGGTTGAACTGGTCGGCGAAGCGCTCGTATTGGGAGACCGGCATGCGGGTTTCTTCGAGGAACCACTCGCCATAGTTGGTGTTGCCCTGCCATTCGCCGGCCGGTACGGCGTACACGCCCCAATGGAGGAACAATCCGAACCGGGCCTGTTCGAACCATGCCATGCGGCGGGCTTTGGCCTCGGGTGATTCCCGGGTGTAGTCGCGCGCAGTCGCGGCATGGAGGTCGTGCAGGGCCAGTGCACATCCGGCGAGCAGGACGGTCAGAAGCCGGGTACGGCGAAATTTTCCAGCGGGACGCAGGATGGTTTTCATGGGTGCTCGGTCGTTGGTTGCAGACTGGGCCCCGTTTGAGCGAGCGGCTTGAGCCCCCCGCCGGGGCCTTTTCCACGTGTACGATGCAGCCCCGGGCGAATCAACGGATTTTCCGAGGCGGGAGCGGGGGCCGTGGCGGAATGTCGACAGACCTGTACGGACCCGCGATCTGGCGGGGCGTGAGGTTCAGCGGTGCATGCGGCCGGGGTTGGCTCGCGCGGATAAGAAGGATTGAACCAGGGCGGCCATTTCGGTGGCCAGGGGGAGGCGCGCCGCCCATGCCAGCAGTGCGTACGCGAGAGTGCCGAAAACCGCCGGGACGAACACCTGGCCGATGCGGACGGACAATGTCTCGGGACTCCACCGGGCTCTGGTCCAGTGCCAGACCAACCCCGTGATAACCGCGGTGATCAGGGCGATACCGATGAGGCGCAGGGCCGCGCGGCGCAGCTCATTCCAATCCAACCGGCGGAGTTTTTTGCGCAGGGCGTAGGCCAGCAGGGCCGCGTTGAGCGCGGAGGTCATGGTGTTGGCCAGTCCAAAACCGGCTTGCCGCAGGGGGAACACCAGCAGGAGGGAAAGTGCCAGGTTGATGGTGAGACAAACGATGCTGATGCGCATCGGTGTGAAGGTGTCGTCCAGGGCATAGAAGGCCCGGGCCAGGACGTTGACAACCGAATACGCCACCAGGCTGGGGGCGAGAAACTGCAGGGCCCACGCAGCGCGCAGGGTGGCGTCGGGCCCGAAGCGGCGCCCTTCGAACAGCAGCCGGATGATCGGCTCGGCCAACACCACCAGCATGACTGCCGCCCAGGTGTTGACCACCAGGAGATGGCCGATGCCGTGCCGCAGCGAATGGCGGAACGCCTGCCAGTCCTTGGAGGCAGCCAGGCCGGACAGCGTGGGCAGCAGATAGGTGGCCACGGAGATCCCGAACACGCCCTGGGGTAACTCCATCAGACGTACGGCGTAGTTGTAGGGTGCGATCACGGGCGCGCCGGGCTGGTCCACCCACAATCCGAGCATCTGCACCATCATGACATTGATGTGGAAGGCCGCCACGCCGATGGCGCCGGGCACCATGCGCCGCACCACCTCGCGCACGGTCGGATCACGCCAGGGCGGCACCCACTGGTATCGAAATCCCTCCCGATGCAGTGCCGGCCATTGGAAGGCTGCCTGGGCCAACCCGGCCACGAGCACGCCCCATGCAAGGGCATAAATCTGCTCGTGCAGCTCATGACCCCAACGCGGGGCCACCCACAACACAAAGGCGATCATGACCACGTTCAGCATGGTGGCGCCCATGGCCGGAATGAAGAAATACCCCCGGGCGTTCAGCATGCCCATGAGCACGGCGGTAAGGCACACCGGCAGCATGTAGGGGAACATGATCCGCAAGAGCGACAACATCAGGTGCACTCGTGCTTCCCAGGCGCCGATTTCAAGGGCCAGGGACACGCCCAGCAACACGAGGGCGATGATCACCGCGGCCGCCACGATCAGCCCGGAAATCACGGCATTGGCCGCCTGCCACATCGCCCGGGTGTCACCGCTGCGTTCCTTTTGTTTGAAGATGGGGATGAACGCCGCGGTCAGGGCACCTTCGCCCAGAAGCCGACGGAACAGATTGGGCATGGTGAAGGCCACCTGGAACGCGCCGGCTACCCATCCGTCCCCCATGAAACGCGCGTACACCATCTCACGGACCATGCCGAGAATGCGGCTGGTCAACGTGGCCACGGCCATGGCGCCTGATGATTTCAGCAGCTGCGACATTCGTTCGGCGGCGCAGTGTAAGGGCCCGGGCCGCAGGGCCCAAAGCGGAAAGTCCACCAGGGCGATGGCATCTTCGTCAGCGGCCGGGAGGGGCCCGGGATGGGCCCGTGGACGTTCGCCGGTTCCGACCCTGTCAAACTTTCAGGAACCGCCAGAGCTCGGCCGGGCAGAGGATGCGTGAAGGTCGCCGTGCGGGAAGGCTTCGCGGCCCGGCAGAGGTCCCGGGGTCGCTCCGGGTCGGTTCATGCCCGGAGTGACAGAACGGAGAAGGCACCGGATACGGGTGAAGAGTGCACCCGCGCCGGCCCTGGTCGCAGCATGCCCGTTTCCGGAACCACTGGTGGTGGCTTGAAAAACCGGGAGACCCCGGAACGGAGAAGCCAGAGACCAGGGTCCGGGGCGGGTGGCTGCATGGGGTCAAAGCGATCGGTGGGGAAGCGGGGCGGGGCTGCGCGGTATGGCCCGGCGGGGCTTCATGGGGCTCAGCCGGGGCCCGTACCCGGTTCATGTGGAGTTCTGCAAGGCCCGGCGCCGGTGTGCCGAGACCTGGGGATGTCGTGGAGCCCTGCGGTTATTGGCGGCACCGGCGGGTTCTCTTCTCTTCGGCAGCGGGTGTGGACTCGATGCCGGTGAGGTGCTCTCCAAAAGGTCGTTGTGGGAAAGAGTCCGGGGTGATTCGCGCCGAGTGCCGTGGCGTTGGGCGGGTGCGTGTGGGTGGCGGGCAGGGGTCAAGGCCGGTACCAGTCCCGCAGGCGGATTTCCACGCCGGAGTCCTGACCGACGAGGGCGCGGAACCTTTCCAAATCGGATCCCCGGTAATGGTACGGGTAAACGATGCGGGGTCGGAACGATCGAACGGCGTCGGCGGCCTGTTCCACGCTCATGGTGTATGGCAGGTTCATGCAGACGAAAGCGATGTGAATGTCGCGGAGGCTCCGCATTTCGGGGATATCTTCGGTGTCGCCGCTGATATAGACGCGGCTGGAACCGGCCGTGATCAGATAACCGTTGCCGCGTCCCCTGGGATGATACTGGAGACGTTCCGGGGTGAGGTTGTACATGGGCACGGCTTGGATGGTGAGCCCCATAAGCTGGGTGCTTGCCCCGTTGGTGAGGATGGTGGTGGCTTTTCGGAGGCTGTCGGGGATGCGTTCCGCAACGGCCGGCGGGGCGACCAGCCGTGTGGCCGGGGTGCAGACGGCCTGGAGGGTCTCCACACTGAAGTGGTCGCCATGGATATCGGTGATGAGCACCAGGTCGGGCCGCGGCAGGGCGGCAAACCGGTTGGCGCCACCGACGGGGTCCACGTAAATGACGTGGTTCTGCCAACCCAGGACAAAGGTCGCGTGCTGGATGGGGTGTACGATCCACTCCCCCTCCGGGGTGGGGATGCGGTCACCGGGAAGTGTGGTGCCGGCTTCGGCGGCGGCCAGACGAAGTCCCCAAAGGAGGCAGCCGGCCAGGCAGGTTGCAATCGTTCTGCTGGAGCTCATGCAAGAAAGGTGGCGCCCCTGCCGCCGGGTGGCAAGAGCGGGGTGAAGGGGCTTGTCCCGGCCCGGGATCCGGCCGGGCCCGATGCGCGCGGGCGGCGCGGGTTTGGGCTTGAGCAAAAGGAACGGGCGGCCCTGGAAAGCGGACCGCCCGTCGTTAAAGTGAAGGTTCGACTGCGGATGGTTGAGCGGATCAGTCGAGCCGTTTGACGCGGATGTTGCGGTAGCGCACGACACTGTTGGGGTCGTGGGCCTGGAGGGCGAAGGTGCCTTCGCCGAGTTTTCGTTCGAACGGCCGGCCCGGCTGGGCGCCCTCGGGTTCCACATATTGGAGCACGATGATGCCATCGACCTTCACCGTAACGGTCCGACCCTCCACAATGATTTCCTGGGTCCACCATTTCCGGTCCTGGGAGAAGGCGTGGCCGATGTTGACAATGCCGTACAGGCTGCCGGTTTTGATCCAGTCGGAGTGTGTGCAATTGACCTGGGACTCGAAACCGGCGCGCGGCCAGTCACGGTCCTGGTAACGGGTATGGAAGTAAATGCCACCGTTGGAGCCCGGCTCGGTCATGACCTCGACCTTTAGATGGAAGTTCTTGAAGGGCCGGCCATCTCCCTCGTAGAAAAGGTGCGACCGTGGTCCGTGCGCGACAAAGGCGCCGTCCTCGATGGTCCAGCTGTCCGGATTCTCCGCCGATTTGCGCCAGCCATTGAAGGTCTTGCCATCCATCAACGGGACAAAACCCTCTTCGACTTCGGCGGCGCGAACGTGCCCGATCATGAGCGCACCGGTGAGGACTGCGATGCTGAGCAAGGTTCGTTTCATGCGGGCAAGGTATCGGGCCCGGCCACGGTGACAAGAGGAAAGGCCCGAAGAGCGGCCGAAAGGATTTCCTTTCGATCGGCCGGGACGCAATGGCGGCCCTTCACGTTGACGCGGCGGCCTTGCGTTGGGCGGATCCTTTTGGCCTCTGGACAGGGCGGGAGGAATCAGGGCCACGGGTCGGGTCTCTGTAAGGGGCCGTTGAGAAAGAAGTGGCTGAACACGGGAGTCTTCATCTCACGGGGCCTTGCTCAAGGAGGAGGTGTCGACTGCGGTCCCGAGAAGGGTTGTGTGACCGGGCTTTGAGGGACCGTGGGGTGGCGCGATGAGGTGGGCTGCTGCTGGAGGCGATTCGCCGGGACCGATGAGGAGCGACACGGCCCAATGGGATTGCAAAGGGCCGTGGCAGTGGATCGCCGCGGCGCTGGCCACAAGCGGCACGGCCGAGCCGGGCAGCGGGGGCGACCCAATGGCGGCGGTGCTTTGAGTGATGCTTGAGGTGCGGTTTTGGTGGGGGTCCGAATGCCGAGGTTCGCCGGTGTAGGATCCCCGCGTGGCGGGGCTCGCGGGAGGACGTCGCCAACAGCTGGGAATCCGGGCGCACGGCTGGCAGGTTATGGTGGTTCCCGGCGGGACGCGTTTTGAGATCCGGCAAGCCGGGCGTGTGGCGGGATTTGGTCGGCGATCCCGGGCGGATCTTTTTTGCAAAGAAACCCCTTGCGCGGGGACGGGCGGTTGCTATACTTCGTGCTCCGTTTCGCCCCGAAAGGCGGGGTGCGAAACACGGACAGCACCATGTTGGCGGGCCGATAACCGCGCCCGGGAGGGCCGGGACTGATGGTCCGCTGCTCCAAAGTGGCTGACGAAAGAGTGCACGTTTTATGCCTGTAAAGACTTTTCGACCGCTGACGCCGTCGTTGCGGTTCATGACGGTCGCGGACTTCAGTGATATCACGAAGACGCGGCCGGAGAAGAAGCTGGTCGTCACGCGCAAGAAGACCGGCGGCCGCAACATGTATGGTCGGATCACCGCGCGCGGCATCGGTGGAGGACACAAACAGAAGATCCGCCTGGTGGATTTCAAGCGGGACAAGCACGGGGTCGAGGCCACCGTGGTGGCGATTGAGTACGACCCGTGTCGGTCGGCCCGGTTGGCGTTGCTACAATACGCCGACGGGGAAAAACGCTACATCCTTGCGCCCAACGGGCTGAAGGTGGGCGCCAAGGTGATGAGCGGCCCCGACGCGCCCCCGGAGGTGGGCAACAGCCTTCCCCTGAAGGCGATTCCGATCGGCATGCAGATCCACAACATCGAGTTGGTCCCGGGTCGCGGAGGGCAGTTGGTGCGTAGCGCCGGTGCGGCGGCCACGTTGATGTCGCGGGACGGCGGGTACGCCCAGATCCGGCTGCCCTCGGGTGAGATTCGCCTGATTCACGAGAACTGCTACGCCACGATCGGGCAGGTGGGGAACCTGGACCACAACAACGTGGTTTTGGGGAAGGCGGGTCGGAGTCGGCATTTGGGGATCCGGCCGATCACCCGTGGCGTGGCGCGGAACCCTGTGGACCATCCCAACGGTGGTGGCGCGGGCAAGGCCAAGTCGGGTGGCGGCTGGCATCAACTGACGTCGCCGTGGGGTTTGTTGGCCAAGGGTGGGAAGACCCGGGACCGGCACAAGCCGTCGAACCGGTTCATCCTGGTGCGCCGGAACGGGTTGCCAATGAAACGGAAATAACGAGCCATGGGTCGTTCGCTGAAAAAAGGTCCGTTTGTTGATCCGAGCCTGATGGAGAAGATCCAGAAGGCACGGGCCAGCGGGTCGCGTGCGCCGATTCGCACCTGGTCCCGCCGCTCGATGATCACCCCGGATTTTGTGGGGCTGACGTTCAACGTTCACAACGGGAAGACGTTTCAGCCGGTGTTTGTGACGGAGAACATGGTGGGGCACCGGCTGGGAGAATTTGCGCCCACGCGGACTTTCCGCAAGCACGGGGCGCACACGGCCAAGGCGGAGAAGTGATATGGAAGTGTACGCCGTCACACGGAACGTGCCGATGTCGGCGCAAAAGATGCGGGAGGTGGTTCGGCAGATTCAGGGTCTTCCGGCGGTGGAGGCCCGGGCGCTGCTGAGCTTCATTCCGCGGAAGGGGGCCCGGTACGCCGAGTTGACGTTGCGCTCGGCCCTGGCCAACGCGGAGGAACTGGCCCGACAGGGCAAGATGGAGCGGGTGCCGCCGGAGCGTTGGCGGGTTCGTCTGGCCGTGGCGGAGACGGGCGTGACCTATCACCGGTGGATTCCGAAGGCGCGCGGGTCAGCGGGTCCGATCCGCAAACGGCACTGCCACGTTCGGATTGTGTTGAGCACGGACTAAAACGGTTTTGCGCATATGGGTCAGAAGACCAATCCCATCGGTTTTCGTCTGGCCGTCAACAAGGACTGGCGATCGCAGTGGTTCGCCAACAAACGGGATTTCCCGAAGTTGGTGGCCGAGGATTTCGCCATCCGCCAGTACCTGAAGAAGAAGCTGGAGTCGGCCTCGGTCTCCCGAATTTTGATTGAGCGGGCGGCCAATCGGTGCCGTGTGACGATCCGGACCGCGCGGCCCGGAGTGGTGATCGGGCGCAAGGGGGCGGAGATCGACCGGATCAAGGAGGATCTGGCCCGGATGACGGGCAAGGAGATCTACATCCACATCGACGACAATTTCAAACCGGAGGTGGAGGCCCAGCTGATTGCGGAGAGCGTGGCGCTGCAGCTGGAGCGCCGCGTGTCATTCCGGCGGGCCATGAAGAAGGCCATCCAGGCGGCGCGAGATTGTCGGGACGTGAAGATCGAGGGGATCAAGATTCGTTGCGCCGGCCGTCTGGGCGGTGCGGAGCTGGCCCGGGTGGAACATTACCACTGGGGCCGGGTGCCGCTGCACACGCTGCGGGCCAACATTGATTATGGGTTTGCCGAGGCCAACACCGTGTACGGCCGGATCGGTGTGAAGTGCTGGGTGTGTTTTGGCGAGGGCCCGGCGGCGGCCAACCGGGGTCGGACCGTGCCGGGTGCGACCGCGTCGGTGAACGGGACCAAAACCAACGCCTGAACAGGAGGGTTTGAGCCATGCCGTTGATGCCGGACAGGGTGAAGTACCGAAAGATGCACCGGGGCAGCCGGGCGGGCATCGCCTACCGGGGCAACACGGTCGCTTTCGGTGAGTACGGTCTACAGGCGCTGGGGCGGTGCTGGCTGGACACCAAACAGATCGAGGCCGCCCGCGTGGCCATCACGCGGCACATGAAGCGGCACGGGAAGTTGTGGATCCGTGTGTTTCCGCAGAAATCCTACACAAAAAAGCCGCTGGAAACCCGCATGGGTAAGGGCAAGGGACCCGTGGAATCCTGGGTGGCGGTGGTCCGGCCGGCGCAGATTCTGTTTGAGGTGGACGGGGTGCCCGAGTCGGTGGCGCGCGAAGCGATGCGGTTGGCGGCGAGCAAGCTGCCGATTGCAACCCGGTTTGTAACGCGGCATGCCCACGGTTGAGAGGGTTTGGAGGGCATCCAGTTGGAGACGTGTATGAAGAGGGACGAGTGGCGCAAGGTGCAGGAAATGACGATGCCGGAACTGCAGGCCCGGCTGCGGGAACTGCGCCAGGAGCTTTTCAACCTGCGCCTGCAGAAGGCAACGGCGCAATTGGAGAAACCGTCGCGGCTGCGGTTGCTGCGCCGGGACATTGCGCGGCTGGAGACGCGATTGACGCAACTGCGACGGCAGGCGAAATGACGGAGGTTTTTATGGTGGAGACGCAACCCACACCGGCGGTTCAGCGCGGTCATCGGAAGGAGCGCGTGGGCGAGGTGGTCTCCGCACGGATGATGAAGACGATTGTCGTCCGGGTGGAACGCCGATTTGCGCATCCGCGCTTTCGCAAGGTGGTCAAGGCGTACAAGAAGTACTACGTCCATGACGAAAAGGGCGAGGCGCGGGTGGGGGACCGGGTTCGGATTGTGGAGACCCGGCCGTTGTCGAAAACCAAGCGCTGGCGCCTGGTGGAGATTTTGGAACGGGCGGAGACCTGACGGAGGGAGTTATGCTGCAGGTACGATCGCATCTGGAAGTGGCTGACAACACGGGAGCCAAGCTGGCGTGGGCCATCGGGGTCTTGGGGCGCAACCAGCGGTACGCCCGTGTGGGCGACGTGATCAAGGTGCACATCAAGGCCGCCGCCCCGGATGGCATCGTGAAGAAGGGGGACGTCTGTAACGCGGTGGTGGTGCGGACCCGGCATCCGATCCGGCGCAGTGACGGGTCGTATTTGCGGTTCGACAGCAACGCGGTGGTCTTGATCGACAAGGACAACAACCCGCGCGGCACGCGCATATTCGGGCCGGTGGCTCGTGAGCTTCGGGAAAAGAAGTTCATGAAGATCATCTCGCTGGCCCCGGAGGTGATTTGAGGAGCCATGGGTGGATTGCACGTCAAACGTGGCGACGAGGTGGTGGTGATCGCGGGGGCCCACAAGGGCAAGCGCGGCCGGATCATCCATGTCGACCCAAAGCGGCAGCGCGTGCTGGTCGAGGGGGTCAACCTGATCAAGCGGCACGTGCGCAAAAGCCAGAGATATCCCCAGGGGGGCATTATCGAGCGGGAGGGCCCCATTCACGTATCGAACGTGATGCGGGTGGACGTGTACGAGGCGCGGCGGGCGCGGAAGGGCGCGCCGGCCGCCTCGTGAGAAGGACAACGGAGGGTTTACCGGCTGAGTCCCGTTCATGAAACCGAGACTTTATCAGAAGTACATCGAGGAGGTCGTCCCCGCGTTGCGGGAAAAGTACGGCTACACCAACCCCCATCAGATTCCGCGGTTGGTGAAGATCGTGGTGAACATGGGGGTCAAGGCCGAGCTGGAAAAGACGGCGGTGGACGATGCGGCGCGGGATCTGGCGTTGATCACCGGGCGGAGACCGGCCATCAACAAGGCCCGGCACAGCGTGGCCAACTTCAAGCTTCGCAAGGGGCAGCCGATCGGTTGTCGGGTGACGCTGCGCCGGGAGGTGATGTACGAGTTTTTCGATCGTCTGGTGTCGGCGGCGCTGCCGCGCATCCGCGACTTCCGGGGATTGTCCCCGCGCAGCTTTGACGGACGCGGCAATTACACCTTTGGGATCGCGGATCAGACGATCTTTCCGGAGATCGACCTGGACAAGATCAAACGGCATCAGGGGATGGACATTACCTTTGTGACCTCGGCGCGGACGGATGCCGAGGCGTACGATTTGCTGCGGTTGTTGGGACTGCCATTTGCCGCCGGCCGGTAAGGCGGTGGTTCGGCATGCCTGCGGAGAAGACTCTGTTATGGCCAAGAAATCGTGGATTGAGCGAAACAAGCGGAAGATGGCGACGGTGCAGAAGTACGCCGCCCTGCGGGCCGAACTGAAGGCCAGGCACGATTACGTGGGGCTGGCCAAGCTGCCCCGGGACGCCAGCCCGGTGCGGGTGGTCAATCGCTGTTCGATCACCGGCCGCCGTCGCGGGTACATCCGGAAGTTCGGCCTTTCGCGGCTGACCTTCCGGGAGGCGGCCCTGAACGGTCTGATTCCGGGAGTGATCAAGGCCAGCTGGTGATGCCCTATGGATCCCATTGCTGACATGCTGACGCGGATCCGGAACGGCGCCCGCGCGCTGCATCCGGTGGTGGAGGTGCCCTGGTCGCGGCTGAAGGAAAACATTGCCGCGGTGATGAAGAAGGAAGGGTTCCTGGCGGACTGGAACGTCGTGGGGGACAAGGTCAAGACCCTGCGACTCCACCTGAAGTACCGGGGGAAACGCTGCGTCATTGAAGGGCTGCAGAGGGTGAGCAAGCCCGGCTTGCGCCGCTATGTGGGAGCCCGGGAGATCCCCCGGGTTCGGGGTGGCCTGGGCATTGCCGTTGTGTCCACGTCGGAAGGGGTCATGACCGGATACGAAGCCCGGCGGAAAAACCTGGGCGGGGAACTGCTCTGTTACGTGTGGTAGGTGGTTTATGTCGCGCGTAGGGAAACAACCGGTACCGGTGCCTCCCCAAGTGAAGGTTCAGGTGGACGGGCGCACCGTCAGGGCCGAGGGCCCCAAGGGGAAGCTGAGCATGGAACTGCCACCGTTGACCTCGGCCCGGTTGGACGGCAACCGGATTGTGGTGGAACGCCTGGCCGATACCAAACAGGCCAAGGCCATGCACGGCTTGGGCCGTGCGCTGGTGAACAACCTGGTCCAGGGGGTTGCCCAAGGGTACCAGAAACGTTTGGAGATTCATGGGGTGGGGTTCCGCGCGTCGGTGCAGGGCAACACACTCACCTTGAATTTGGGCTTTTCGCATCCGGTGGTTTATCAGGCGCCCGAGGGCGTGAAGATCACCGTGGAGGAGAATACCAGGATCGTGGTGGAGGGTGCCGACAAACAGAAGGTCGGCCAGGTGGCCGCCCAGATTCGCAGCTTTTATCCGCCCGAGCCCTACAAGGGCAAGGGAATCCGCTACGAGGGTGAACAGATTATCCGGAAGGAGGGCAAGGCCGTTCAGTAACGGTCACCTCGCGATCACGGCCATACCGTGACACAACCATGAGAGTGGAACTCAAACACGAACGGGCTCGGAAGCGGCACTGGCGGGTGCGGAAGAAGGTGTCCGGCACGCCGGAACGTCCGCGCATGAGCGTCTGTTTCACCAACAAGCACATTTACGTCCAATTCATTGACGACACCAAGGGGGTGACGCTGGCGGCGGTTTCCACCCTGAGCCGGTCTCTGCCGGAACAGGAAAAGTTGGGGGCCAATGTCCGCAGCGCGCGAATCATAGGCCGGCTGGCGGCGGAGGCCGCCCTGGCCAGGGGGATTCGCAAGGTGGTGTTCGACCGGGGCTCGGCCCGGTACCACTGGTCGATGGGGAAGGACGGGCAGCCCGTGTACGGCAAGGTGGCCGCGCTGGCGATGGCGGCCCGGGAGGCCGGTCTGGAGTTTTGAACCAACGGAGGATCACCGTGGCTGACATTGAACCACAATTGCAGGAAGAGTTGACGGGCGGCGTCGACGACGTGCGCGAGGAGGAACGTCCCGCGCGCGGCGGTCGTCGGGCCATTGCGGAGGCGCCTGCGCTGACCTTTGCCACTTCCGAGGGCCCCGAGCTGATGGAGAAGGTGATCTTCATCAATCGCTCGGCCAAGGTGGTCAAGGGAGGGCGGCGTTTTTCGTTCAGTGCCCTGGTGGTGGCGGGGGACCGCAAAGGCCGTGTCGGTTTGGGCCTGGGCAAGGCAGGGGAGGTGGCCGACGCCATCCGCCGCGGCGGCGAGATCGCCAAGGCGAACATGGTGCCGGTGGCTCTGCTGGGTCCGACCATCCCGCACGAGGTGGTGAGCCGGTTCGATGGCGCGGAGGTCCTGCTCAAGCCGGCCTCGCAGGGGACCGGAGTAATTGCCGGACGCACCGTGCGGGCGGTGTTGGAGGCCGCGGGTGTGCGCGACGTGCTCAGCAAGTGCATGGGATCGCGCAATCCAATCAATGTGGCCCAGGCCACGTTGAAGGCATTGCTGAAACTGCGGCTGCCGGAGGAGGTTTTCGAGGAACGCGGGCTGAACCGCGGGCGCAAGACGGCCACGGAGCCGTCGGGCGCAGCGGCCGAATCTGCAAACACGGGAGCCTGAAGTTATGCGATTGCACGATTTGAAACCCCGACCCGGGGCCAAACATCGTCGGAAGCGTCTGGGCATTGGCGAATCGAGCGGCCACGGCAAGACCAGCGGTCGCGGTGGCAAGGGCCAGACAGCCCGGTCGGGATCGTCCATCCGACCCGGGTTCGAGGGTGGTCAGATGCCCCTGATCCGCCGGCTGCCCAAGCGCGGATTCAACAACAAGCGGTTTGCCACCCGGTACATCCCGGTCAACGTGGAGGCCCTAAACCGGTTTGCCGACGACACGGTGGTGGACGAGGCGCTCCTGCGCCAGGCCGGCCTGGCCAACGGACCGGCCGACGGGATCAAGATTTTGGGCCGGGGCGAACTGACCCGGCGTCTGGTTGTTCGGGCACACGCCTTCAGCGCGTCGGCCCGTGCGCAGATCGAGGCGCGCGGAGGCCGGTGCGAGGTGGTGCCGTTGAGTGGCACCGGGGCTCCGGCTGCGGCCGCTTGACCGTTGCGCGCACCATGTTCGCCAGCATCGCCCAGACCCTCAGCAACTGTTTCCGCATTCCGGAGCTGAAGTCACGGATCCTGTTCACCCTGGGTCTCCTGGCCGTGGCCCGGCTGACCGCCTACATCCATTGTCCCGGGCTGGATGGGAATGCACTGGCCGAGTTTTTCCGTGAGGCGGCCCAGCGGAATGCGGGGGGCGGTGTGCTGGGATTGTACAGCTTGTTCACCGGCGGTGCCCTGGAGAACTGTGCCGTGGGCGCCCTGGGGATCATGCCGTACATCAGCGCCACCATCATCATCCAGCTGATGACCGCGGTGATCCCCCAACTCAGCAAGCTGGCCCGCGAAGAGGGCGGACGCACCAAACTCATCCAATACGGCCGGTACCTGACCGTGGTGCTGTGTTTGGGCCAGGGTTTTGTCATGGCCCTTGGTTGGGAGCATCCGGAAAAAATCTTTGGCGAGGGCATCGGGCGGCTGGTCCTCTATGACGACACCCCGTTGCAGATCTGGTGGTACCGGATCCAAACCACCTTGATCCTGACCACGGGCACGATGTTGTTGATGTGGTTGGGCGAACAGATCACCGATCGCGGGATCGGCAACGGCGTGTCCCTGATCATTACCGTGGGCATTTTGGCGCGACTGCCCGCGGCGTTCATTTCGCTCAGGGACATGTTCTTCCCCGGGCAGGGACTTGAGGCCCGTTACAATCTCGGCCATGCCGTGGCCCTGGTGGTGTTGTTGCTGGCCGTGATCGCGGGGATCATCGCCGTCACCCAGGCCCAGCGGAAGATCCCGGTTCAGTACGCCCAGCGGGCCGTCGGACGCAAGGTATACGCCGGCGGCACCTCCTTCCTCCCCCTGCGGGTGAACTATTCGGGCGTCATGCCCATCATCTTCGCCCAGGCGGTTTTGATGTTCCCGGAGCAAATCTTCAGCCGGTTGGGGCAGCTGTATGACGTGAAGTTGTTCCGGGACCTGGCGGGCAGCCTGGGGCACGGCGGCACGCTGTACCTGGTGCTGTACACGTTGATGATTCTGTTTTTCTCGTATTTCTGGGTGGCGACCCAGTTCAACGAACTTCAAATTGCGGATGACCTGAAGAAGCACGGCGGCTACATTCCCGGCGTCCGCCCCGGCGCTGCCACCAGCGAATACCTGCACAATGCGATGCATCGGATCACCCTGGCCGGTGCGGTGTTCCTGATGATCATTGCCGTCATCCCCGAGTTGCTTTACAGCCGCATGCAGGTCCCCTACGCGGTGGCCACGTTTTTCGGGGGGACCAGCCTGTTGATCACCGTGGGTGTGATGCTGGACACCATGCGCCAGGTGGAAACCCACTTGCTGATGCGGCATTATGATGGATTTTTGAAGAAGGGCCGCATCCGGGGCCGCTTCTGAGGAGGAGCCACAACGGCTCCATCCGCCTGCGGGCAGGGCCCGGGGCGGCCGGGGCGAGGCAGCCATGATCATTCTCAAGACCGAACGCGATTTGGAGGCCATGCGACCCGCCTGTCGGGTGGCCGCACAGGTCTTGAAGGAGACGGCGGCTTTCGTCCGTCCCGGTGTGACCACCCGCGAGGTGGAGGAGTTCGCCGCGGAACGGATGAAACATTACGGGGCCCGAAGTGCGTTTCTGGGCTATCGGAAATATCCGTGCCACATCTGCATCTCGGTGAACAACGAAGTGGTCCACGGGCTGGCCGGACCCCGGCGGCTCGAGTTCGGCGACATCGTCAGCCTGGACGTGGGCGTGTACTACCGGGGGTTTGTGGGCGACACGGCCGTGACCGTGCCCGTGGGCGGGTGCAGTGTGGAGGCGCAGCGGTTGTTGGACGTGACCCGGCAGGCCTTGTGGGAGGGCATCCGGCGGGCCCTGCCGGGGAACCGCGTGGTGGACATTTCCCGTGCCATCCAGGAATACGTGGAGGGGCACGGGTTCAGCGTGGTCCGCGAGTTTGTGGGCCATGGCGTTGGCCGGAGTGTGCACGAGCAGCCCGAGGTGCCGAATTTCGTGGATGGAAAACCATCGCCGAAGCTCCGGCCCGGGATGACGCTGGCCATTGAGCCGATGGTGAACGCCGGCGGGCCGGAGATTCAGGTGCTCAGTGATGGCTGGACAGCGGTCACGAAAGATGGTTCACTATCCGCTCACTTTGAGCACACCGTCCTGATCACCGAGGGCGAG
The DNA here is from genome assembly GCF_011044775.1 of Limisphaera ngatamarikiensis. Taxonomy (NCBI): domain Bacteria; kingdom Pseudomonadati; phylum Verrucomicrobiota; class Verrucomicrobiia; order Limisphaerales; family Limisphaeraceae; genus Limisphaera; species Limisphaera ngatamarikiensis. Next base: position 75,716 of record NZ_JAAKYA010000079.1, read on the forward strand.
CCCGAGGTCCTCACATGCACGGACGAGGACAATGGACGGTGGACGCCGAGGTGAAGGAGCCCCTGGGACCGGGCGTGTACCGGGCGCGTCTGCCCAACGGGCACGAGTTGGTGGCCTTTGTGCGGGGTCGGGCCCGGACCCGGGCACCGGTGTGGAAGCCCGGCGACCGGATTCGCGTGACGGTTACGGCGTACGATTTGTCGGCCGGTTGGATTGAGTGGGAAGAGACGAAGGAGCAAACGTTATGAAGGTCAGAGCGTCAGTTCGGCGGCTGTGCGAGCACTGCAAGGTGGTGCGTCGCAAGGGCGTGATCCGCATCATTTGCAAAAACCCGCGCCACAAACAGCGTCAGGGCTGAGAGGAAGGTTCGGGTGAACAGCAACCCTTGAGTCAAAGGAAGCGTCGTTATGCCACGCATCATCGGTGTTGAGATTCCGGGCAACAAGCCCATTGAAATCGCCCTGCGGTACATCTACGGGATCGGGCCCACCCTGGCCAGGGAGATCTGCCAGCGGGCGCAGATTGATCCCCACATCCGGGCCAAGGACCTGACCGAGCAACAGATTTCCCAGATCGTCCACGCCATTCAGGAGGGCGGCTACGTGATCGAGGGCGACCTTCGGCGTGAGATCGGTCTGAACCTGAAACGGCTGCAGGCCATCAAGTGTTACCGGGGCCTGCGGCACATCCGGGGTCTGCCGGTGCGCGGCCAGCGCACGCAGACCAATGCGCGCACGCGCAAGGGCCCCCGCAAGACGGTGGGTGTGCAGCGCAACCCACATGCGAAGAAGGGCATCCACTAAACGGTCTTAAACCGGGACACCGTTATGGCTGAAGCGAATCCGACAGCTCCCGCACCCGAGTCCAAGCCGCAGTCCGCGGCCGCCGAGTCGAAGCAGGAAAAGGCGGACAAGGCGGAGAAACCGGCCAAGGCGGCCAAGCCCAAGGCCTCCAAGGCGGCCAAGGAAACCAAGGACACCAAGGAAAAGGAAAGCAAAGCACGGGCCGAGGCGGAGGCGCCCGCCGGTCCCACGGCGGGCACGGCGCCCACGGCCGAGGAGTTGCTGGGGGATGAACTGGCTCCCAAGAAGATCATCAAGGCCAAGGGCTCCAAGAACATCACCACCGGGATTGCGAACATCCTGGCCACGTTCAACAACACGATCGTGACCATCACCGACATGCAGGGCAACGTGATCGGATGGTCCAGTGCGGGCCGGGTGGGGTTCAAGGGCTCGCGGAAGAGCACGGCCTATGCGGCCCAGTTGGTGGCGCAGGATGCCGCCCGGCGGGCCATGGCCCACGGGATGCGCGAGGTGGAGGTGCGGGTGAAAGGGCCCGGTTCCGGTCGCGAGGCCGCCATCCGCGCCCTGCAGGCGATCGGGTTGGAGATTACGGTGATCAAGGACGTGACGCCGGTGCCGCACAACGGCTGTCGTCCGCGCAAGAAACGGAGAGTTTGAGGCTTCCACCAGCAGACAGAATCTAGGTTATGGCACGATATACCGGCCCGCGTGTTCGGATCAGCCGCCGATTCGGGATTCCGATCTTCGGCGATTCCAAGTACTTGGAGCGGCGGAATTACCCGCCGGGGGTGCACGGCCCCAAGGCGGCGCGTCGGAAGCTGACCGACTATGCCCTGGGGTTGATGGAGAAACAAAAGCTCCGCTATTACTACGGTTTGCAGGAGCGGCAATTCCGGCGCGTGTACGAACAGGCGCTGCGCCGTCGGGGTGTGACCGGCGAGACGATGCTGCAGATCCTGGAGATGCGGCTGGACAACGTGGTGTACCGTCTGGGGTTTGCACCGACCCGGCCTGCGGCCCGACAGATGGTGACCCACGGGCACATCCGCGTGAACGGTCGCAAGGTGACCATTCCCTCCTATGCGGTGAAGGTGGGCGATGTGATTGAGCCGAAAGACTCGGACGTCTCGCGGCAGCTGGTGAACCGGGGGCTGGAGAGCTCGACCGGGCGTCCGGTGCCGGACTGGGTTTCGGTCAACCGGGATGCGTTGCGGGGCGTGGTGATGCGGGTGCCCACCCGGGACGAGATCCAACCCATCGCCAACGAACAGGCCGTGGTGGAATTTTACTCCCGCTAAAGTTGAACCAGGGGCCCCGCGGGGGCGGGGCCATGCAATTATATGGGCCCGGTTCGGTGCGGGAGCCGGATCGGGTCAGGTTAAAATTGCAGGAAAGGAAACACATCCATGCCGGTACGACTGGGTCCGTTTGAAATGCCCAAGCGGTTGGTCAAGGACGAGGCCACCGCGACGGCGACCTATGCCAAGTTCACGGCCGAACCGTTTGAAACCGGTTACGGTCACACGCTGGGAAATTCCCTGCGCCGGGTGCTGCTTTCCTCATTGGAGGGCGCGGCCATCACCTCGGTCAAGATTGACGGTGCCCTCCACGAGTTTTCCGCCATTGACGGGGTCATCGAGGACGTGACGGACATCGTCCTCAATCTGAAAAAGATCAAGTTCAAGGCCCACACCCGGGAACCGCAGACCCTCCTGCTGTCGGTGCACAAGGAGGGGCCGGTGACCGCCGGCGACATTCAGCTCAACCAGAACGTCGAGCTGGTCAACCCGGAGCAGCTCATCTGCACGCTGGCCAAGAAGAAGAAGTTTGAGATGGAACTGGAGGTGAAGGTCGGGCGCGGTTTCTGTCCTGCCGACGAGAACAAGAAGCCGGGCCAACCCATTGGTGTGATTGCCATTGACTCGATTTTCTCCCCGGTGACCCGCGTGCGTTACACGGTCGAGGCCGCGCGCGTGGGCCAGAAGACCGACTACGATCGGTTGATCCTTGAGATCTGGACCGACGGCCGGATTTCCCCCGACGATGCCCTGGTGCAGGCTTCCGCCATCCTGCAGCGGCATCTGGACGTGTTCGTGGGCTACGACAAGAACGCCGTGCAGTTCGAGGAAACCACGAAGAAGGAGGACGAGGAACGGCAGCGATTGCGGAAGCTGCTCAACATGAGCGTCAACGAGATCGAGTTGAGCGTGCGGGCGGCCAACTGCCTCAACAACGCCAACATCACCACGGTGGGGCAATTGGCCATGAAGACCGAGCAGGAGATGCTGAAGTACCGCAACTTCGGCAAGAAATCCCTCAACGAGATCAAGGAGAAACTGGCCCAGCTCGGGTTGACCCTGGGAATGAAGTTCGATCCCAGCCTGCTGGAGCCGCCCAAGGAAGAATCCAAAAAGTCCCTGGCCACCTGAATGGCAGGGGTTGGTTCGATCTGATTCCGGCTTATGCGACATCGTAAACGTACGGCCAAACTGGGCCGGAAATCCGAACATCGGAACCGGATGCTGGCCAGCTTGGTTTGCAGCCTGATCCGGCACAACCGGATTACCACCACCCTGGCCAAGGCCAAGGCGGCGCGGTCCCTGGCCGAGAAGCTGGTGACCCTGTGCAAGAAGGGCACTTTGCACGCGCGGCGTCTGGCCAGCGCGCGCCTGTACCAGGACGAGGACGCCTGCCGCGTCCTGTTCAAACAGATCGCTCCGCATTTCAAGAATCGTCCGGGCGGTTACACCCGCATCATCCGGCTCGGCCAGCGGCGGGGTGACGCCGCCCAGATGGCAATTCTTGAGTGGGTGGAACTGCCCACCGGCGGAGCTGAAGCACAACCGGCCGGAGCGACTGCCGCCGCGGCAACGACCGAGCCGGCTACCAAGGCCTGAGCGACTCAGCCGGGTTCCCGCGAGGAAGCCGGCCGCAGCATTTTGCACAACCGCCCGTTCGGACTCGGAAACGACCGAACGGGCGGTTTCGTTTTTCGGAACCAGCCTCCGGGCAGCCAAAGCTTGAACGCAAGACCCGGCCGGGGACCCCCGGCGGCGCAAGGTTACGGCGATGGGCCAGGTTCGAGCGTAGGGCTGGCTGGATGGAGGCGTCGGTTGGGCCCGGGAGCCTGGTGGAGATGTGTTAAAGCCGATGGCGAATGCCCGGCAGACGACCGTGTATGTTCCGGAACTGCTCGGTTGTAAAGCATGCGGGGAGGATGCCGTCGGGGCTGTTGCGGGCTGTGATGGGCGGTGGCAGGCGGCCGGCTCCGGATGCCCCGCTTTGCCGGGCGGACAGCGGCGAAACGGGCGGCCTCATGGGGGCTCGATGCGACCGCCCGGACAAAGCCGGAGTGGTTACGCTGCATGGGAGTGGCAGAAGATCGAACATTTGCGGAGAAGCGCCGCTCCGGGGGCGGGCGTTTCCCGGACCTTCGGAGTGTGGCTGGAGTTTACTCTTGCGACGTCGGCCCTACCGCGGTTCGGGGGTGAAGGTTGGTTTCAAGGGTTGACAGCCGCTCCCACTGCGAACGCGCCTCCGGGTGGTCGGGTCGGAGACGGAGGACTTCCAGCAGATGCTGACGGGCTTCCGGCGTGCGGCCCTGACGCAACAGGAGCTGGGCGAGGTTGAAATGTGTTTCCGCATTTCGGGGATCGAGTGCGAGGGACCTCCGGTAGGCGGCTTCGGCGTCTGACCAGCGCCCCGATTCCACCAACACATTGCCCAGGTTATTCCAGGTGCGGGCATCGTCAGGCTGCAGCGCCAGGGCCCGGCGATAGGCATGTTCGGCTTCGGCCCAGCGACCCTGAGCAGCCCAGGCATTGCCGAGGTTGGAGTGGCTGGAGGCGTGGTTCGGTCGCAACCGGACGGCCTCCTGCAGGTGTTCCAGTGCCTCGTTCCATTGTCCCTGCCGGGCAAGGGCCACGCCGAGGTTGTTGTGGGTGTCAGGGTGGGACGGGTCCAGTTCCAGGGCCCGGCGGTAGGCCCGCAGGGCTTCGTCCAACCGGTTTAAATCGGCCAGGGCATTACCCAGGTTGTTCCAAATGGCGGGGTTGCGGGGCTGCAGTTTTGCCGCCGCTTCAAGGTACGGCAGGGCCTCGGCAGGACGGGCCAGCTCGGTGAGGGCATGGCCCATGTTGTTGAGCGCATCCGGGTAGAGTGGTCGGAGAGCCAGGGCCGCCTGATACTCGGCAATGGCCTCATGCCAGCGTTGTTGCCGGGCGTAGTAGTAACCGAGGTTGTTGTGGGCCAGTTCATTGTTGGGAGCCACGGCCAGGCTGCGGCGGAACAGCGTCTCGCTGTTGCGCCAGAAACCGATCTGCCGCCAGGTGAGAAGTCCCAGGGCAACCAGCCAGAGCCCGACCAGGACCGTGAGACCGCGGGTTGTCCGGGCGGACCGGCCCTCCCAATGTTGGAGGAGGCCGGCAAGGGCCAGGCTCAGGCCGATGGAGGGCAGGTAGGTGTACCGGTCGGCCATGGACTGCATGCCCACCTGAACAATCCCGAGCATCGGCACCAGGGTACCGCAGAACCAGCACCACCCGACCCACAGGCAGGGATGGCGCCTGCGCAGCCACCAGGCCGCCAACGTCAGTCCCAGGACCAACATCGACCCCCCAAGGACCGCTGTGATGGGCCAGTGAATCGGGTGCGGGTAGGGCACCGCAAGATCCAGGGGGAACAAGGTTTTGAGCAGGTACCGCGCGTAGGCGACCGGTACATTAGCCCACCGGGCTTCCCAAGGGAGAACTTCGGCGGACGCCATGGCACCTCCCTGTTTCTGCGCAACGAAGGTGATGACACACGACGCGGCGGCCAGGACGTAAAAGGGCCACTTTTCGCGCACCAGTGGCCACCAACCATGGAGGCTCCGGCAGAAGAAACGGCCGGGGACGGTGCCACCAACGTCCCGTGGTTGGGCTCCGTTTCCGATCCGTCGGAACGGCCAATAGTCCAGGAGCAGCATGGCCAGGGGCAGCGTGACCAGCGTGGGTTTGCTCATCAGTCCCCCGGCATACGCCAGCAGGGCGAGGTTCCGGAAACGGTGGCGGGCGGGACCGGCAGGCGCGCGGACGGCACGGGTCCAGGCGAGCAGGGTCAACAAGCCGAACATCAGGCTCAGCACGTCCTTGCGTTCGGAGATCCATGCGACCGACTCGACCCGGAGCGGGTGCCAGGCAAAGACCAGGGCCCCGAGAAATGCGGGCCGGATCCGGCCCGTCCATTGTTGCAACAGCAGGAACAGCAGGGCCGCGTTGGCGGCGTGCAACAGGGCGCTGACCAGGTGATGGCCGGCGGGTTGGAGACCGAAGCAGGCGACATCGGCCATGTGGGACAACCAGGTCAGGGGATGCCAGTTGGCCGCGTGACCCGTGACCAAAGCCCACCGGATGCCCCTCCAGGTCAGGCCCGCCTGGACGACGGGGTTGGTCGTGACGTAGTCGCCGTCGTCATAGTCCACGAACCCGCACGTGAGGGTGCGGGCGAACACCAGGGCGGTGACACCCGCCACCAGTGCTGCCGACAGCAGACGGGTGCGGCTGTCCCGGGCCTGTTGTCCTGCCCCTGAGCGGTTCATGGCCTCTTGAAGCCCGGACCGGGGAACCTTCACCCCCATTCATAACGTGTCGGACGACCTTCGGGAACGAGGAACTTGCGGGTCGGTCCGTGAACCGGCGACGGCCCCGGGGGAGCGGTCGAAGTCGGTGGCGGACGGGGCGCCGGGAGCCGTTTTTCCGCTTGTCACCTGGCGGGGGCGCGCCCGACCATGGAGAGGCCCTGAAGGCGCGCATTGGAGGCCGGGCGGGCGCTGACACTGCGGACTCGGGCAGAGCCTGCCGTTGCGGGTTGGCCTCGGCCCGGCCGGGGATGGATGCGAAGTCAGGTTCGGTGGAAGGCTCATCATGATGTCCATGTTTCAAGGTCAGACCGTTTTGATCACGGGTGGCACGGGTTCCTTTGGCAATGCGGTGGTCCGGCGCTTTTTGAACACCGACATCGGCGAGATCCGCATCTTCAGCCGGGACGAGAAAAAGCAGGACGACATGCGGCACGAACTGCGCAGTCCGAAGGTGAAATTTTACATCGGGGACGTGCGCAACTACGAGAGCATCCGCAACGCGATGCGCGGGGTGGACCTGGTTTTCAACGCGGCGGCGTTGAAGCAGGTGCCTTCCTGCGAGTTTTATCCGATGGAGGCCGTGTACACGAACATCATCGGCACGGAGAACACCCTGAATGCCGCCATTGCCGAGGGGGTCAAGAATGTCATTGTGCTGAGCACGGACAAGGCCGTCTATCCGATCAACGCCATGGGGATGTCGAAGGCGCTGATGGAGAAGGTGGCGGTGGCCAAGGCCCGATTGTTGGGGGACCGGAAACCGACCATCTGCGTGACGCGATACGGGAACGTCATGGCCTCGCGGGGCTCGGTGATTCCGCTGTTCGTCAGCCAAATCAGGAGCGGCAAGCCGCTGACCATCACGGATCCGGAGATGACGCGGTTCATGATGTCGCTGGATGAGGCGGTGGACCTTGTACTGTTTGCGTTTCAGAACGGCCAGCCCGGCGACACGTTCGTGCAGAAATCGCCGGCGGCGACCATCGGGCAACTGGCGCGGGTTTTGTTGGAGATTTTCAATGCGAGCAACGAGATCCGCATCATCGGCACGCGGCACGGCGAGAAAAAGCACGAAACGTTGCTCAACCGGGAGGAAATGGTCCGGGCCGAGGACCTGGGCCGATATTACCGGATCCGGTCCGACACCCGCGACCTGAACTATGCCCTGTACTTTGAGCAGGGGGAGCGCAAGGTGGACGAGATGCAGGACTACACCTCGGCCAACACGCGGCGTTTGACGGATGCGGAGCTGAAGGAAATGCTCCTGCGGCTGCCGTACATTGAGGCGGCCCTGCGTGGGGAGACACCGCCGGGCGTGTGAACACGGTGGGAGGGTTCGGGACCGGTCATGAAAACGGTGTTGGTTACCGGAGCGGCGGGATTCATCGGGCGAAATCTGGTGACGGCCCTGCGGCGGCGCGGCGACGTGACGGTGCAGGAGTTTGACCTGCCGGACCCGGTGGAGCGGATGGAGGCGCTGGCGTCGGGGGCGGACGTGGTTGTGCACCTGGCCGGCGTGAACCGCCCGAAAGACGAGAGGGAATTCATCACCGGCAATGTGGAACTGACCCGGCGGTTGTGCGAGGCCCTCCGGCGGGCCGGCCGCCGCGCGGTGTTAATCCTGAGTTCTTCGATCCAGGCCGCCCTGGATAATCCCTATGGCCGAAGTAAACGGGCGGCGGAGGACGTCGTGACCGAGTACCAGCGGGCCACCCGCGCGGCGGTCTACATCTACCGCCTGCCCAACGTGTTCGGGAAATGGAGCCGCCCGCATTACAACACCGTGGTGGCCACGTTCTGTCATCAGATCAGCCGTGGTTTGCCGGTGGAGATCAGCGATCGTTCGCGCCTGCTCCGCCTGGTGTACGTGGACGACGTGGTGCGCAGCTTCGAGGGGGTGGTGGTTCGGCCGGATCACCCGCCCGGCTGTTACCGGCCCGAGGTGCTGCCAGAGTTCAGTGTTACCCTGGGCGAACTGCACGACCGGTTGGTGGGCTTCCGCCAAATGGCCGAGCAGGGGCGGGTGCCCGATTTGTCGGACCCGTTCAATCGCGCCCTCTACGCCACGTACCAGTCGTTCTGTGATCCGGCAGCGCTGGCCCGGCCGGTGGTGATGAAACGGGATGCGCGCGGCTGGCTGTTCGAGTTGATCAAATCCCCCCAGGCCGGTCAGATCTTTGTTTCGTTGACGAAGCCCGGTGTGACCCGCGGCAACCATTATCACGACACCAAGGTGGAAAAGTTTTGCGTGATCCGGGGCCGCGGCCGGATCCGACTCCGCCCGGTGCACGGTTCGGAGATCCTGGAATACGAGGTGGATGACGAAACCATCCGGGTGGTGGACATCCCTCCGGGTTACACGCATTCGATCGAAAACACCGGCACGGTGGACATGATCACGCTGTTCTGGGCCAGTGAGATTTTTGATCCCGCCCGATCCGACACACACCCCGCGCCGGTGATGGAAACCCCGTCGGCGGTGCGCACGGATGATCGATCCTGATGCGGACGAGTACCGTCATGCGCAGTTGCCTGAAGGTGATGACCATTGTGGGCACGCGTCCGGAGCTGATCCGGCTCTCGCGTGTGATCGCCGTGCTGGAGGAGGTGACGCGCCATGTGCTCGTCCACACCGGCCAGAATTTTGACTACGAACTGAACGAGATCTTCTTCCGCGAGCTGGAACTGCCACGGCCCAAACATTACCTGGACGCCGCCGGGGCCACGCCGGCCGAGACCATCGGCAACACCATTGCCCGGGCCGACGCCTTGCTGGCGCGGGAACAACCGGATGCCGTCCTGGTCCTGGGCGACACCAACAGTTGTCTGGCGGTCATCCCGGCCAAGCGGCGCAAGATCCCGATCTTTCACATGGAAGCCGGCAACCGGTGCTTCGACATGCGCGTGCCCGAGGAGATCAACCGGCGCATCGTGGACCACGTCAGCGACATCAATCTCTGTTACACCGAGCACGCGCGCAGGTATCTGCTGGCCGAGGGATTGCCGCCCGACCGCGTCATCAAGACCGGTTCGCCCATGAAGGAGGTCCTGGATCATTTTCGGCCGGGCATCGCAGCCAGCAACGTATTGGACCGGCTGAAGCTGACGCCGCGCCGGTACTTCGTGGTCAGCCTGCACCGGGAGGAGAACGTGGATGATCCCCGGCATCTCCGGCAGCTGGTGCGTGCGCTCAACACGCTGGCGCGCCGGTACGATTACCCGCTGATCTTCTCCTGTCATCCCAGGACCCGTCAGCGTCTGCAAAAGGCAGATCTGAAGCTGGATGGCCGGGTTCGGTTGATGCCGCCCCTGGGCTTCTTTGACTACGTGGCCCTGCAAAAATCGGCGTTCTGCACCCTTTCCGACAGCGGCACCATCACCGAGGAATCCTCCATCCTGGGGTTTCCCGCGGTGACCGTGCGCGAAGCCCACGAACGACCCGAGGGCATGGACGAGGGCGCGGTGATCATGACGGGCCTGGACCCCCGGCACATCGTCGAAAGTGTGGCCGTCACCGTCCGATTGTTCGAGCAGTTCGGGCCGTGCCGGCTGCCGGCCGATTACCAGGTCGATCACGTATCCTGGAAGGTTGCCAAGATCATCCTCAGCTACACGGATTACGTGAACCGCCGTGTCTGGGCGAAACACTGAATCTCGGGATGCGGATCCATCCGCGGCGCCCGCAGGGAGCCACATCCGGCCGTTGCGCCTGCGGGTGCTTACGCACACGTTCCCCCCCAGCGCCCATCCCAATGCCAAACGTCCGTTTTACGTGGTCCGACATGCGCTGGCGGAGGGCTGGGAAGTGGAAGTTTGGACCAGTCCGTGGGGCGTCTTGTCCCCGGACGCGGAGTGTTTGAACCATCCCCGGTTGACCATCCGCCGGTTCGAGGATCCGGTTCTGCGCTGGCAGCAGCGGCTGCGACCGCACCCGCGCCTGCTCCGATGGTGGGCCTATTTGACGGGCGGCTTGATGTTTCCCGACGCCTGTGCCGGCTGGGCCCGGAAGGTCCTGGGGGCCCTGGCAGGGGCGCCGCCGGCAGACCGGACGCTCGCCTACGTGTTGCCGGCATCGCTGTTGATGGCGGGCCGGTTGGGTCGCGGGGTGGACCGGACCTGGGTGTTTGATTACCAGGAACCGGTGTCGCCGCAGCAACTGCGGGTGCAACGCCGATCTCCCCTGCAACGGCTGTGGCGACGCCGCCTGGCGGCCCTGGAACGTGACACCCTGCATCAGGTCGGGCGGGTTCTCTTCACGGCTGCAGCCAATCAGCGTGCATATGTGGCGATGGGGCTTGCCCCTGCGGCGCGCACGGCGCACGTGCCGTATTTTTACGACACCGGCGTGTTCGATCGGCCAGCCCCGCCGCCGCGACAGGGATTCGAGGTGGTTTACTTTGGGACGTTCGATTGGCGGGGCGCGCGGAGTCCTCGCACATTCCTGGAAGCCCTGGCCGGGTTTTTACGTCGGCACCCTGAAGCACGGGCGGAAACCCGGTTCCGATTCCACGGCCAGTGGCCTCCCCAATGTGACGAACAGGTCCGGGCGCTGGGGCTGGAGGACATCCTCGTGCGTGGGCCCGTCCTGGATCACGACCGGTATTTGGAGGAGGTCCGGATCAGCCCGATTCTGTTGTTGGTGATCTCGCCGCTGCATGACCTGTACATGCCGAGCAAGATAGTGGATTACCTGGGGGCACGCCGTCCGATCCTGGCCCTCGTGCCGCCCGGGAGCGAGATGCACCAGTTGCTGGTGGCTGCAGGTCAAGGGAGCCATTGCTGCGACCCCATGGAGGCGGCGGCTGTGGTGGCGGTTTTGGAACGGATGTGGTCGGCCTATCGTGCGGGCGCGTTGGAGGCTCCCCGGGGTGAGATCCGGTTTTGGTCGTCCGAGGTGCAGCTGCCGGTTTATCTTGAGCACTTGCGGGCGGCGCCCATGGAACCTGCACCGGCGCATGGCTTGAGGACATGACAGCGTCCGGCTGGCCCGGCCCTGCAACAGCGGGGCCCTGGCAGCCGAGGATTCCAAAACCCGGCAGGCAGGGCCATGACGCGTCTCATTTGTCGGTGGCGTCCCCGGAACCCGGTTTTGAGCGACGAGGCAGATAACCTCCCGGGGAGACCCGGCGGCTGGCATGCTGTCGCCGCAGAGCGACGGGAAAACAGAAAAGCGGCCGCAGAACTTCTGCGGCCGCCGTGCACGTGTGGGAAGCCAGGGTGGCTCACCCCGGTTCACTGTTCCCGCCCACCTCGGGTCTTCGGACCCGGGGCCCCCTGGACGGAGAACCCACCCGGGGTGCGACCGGTTATTCTTTCACCCGTTTGGCTTCCCAGTCCTGGGTGGTTTTCTCCCCGTCCCGGTCACGTTCGACGGTCCCTTTGATGGTGTCCCCCTCGAGCTTGCCCTTGTAGGTGAGCACCATCTTTTGACCATTCCATTCCCGCGTGACCTTGAAAGAGACCTCGCCGTCCTTGAACTTGAGGTCCTGGACGGGCGACTCGGTGTTGTTTCGGCCGGTGATGGTCCCGGTGAGTTTGTCCCCTTCTTGTTTGACGGTAAGGGTCATGTCGAAGGTGCGGTCCCCGCGACCCACCGTCCATTTCCATTTGCCGGTCAGGGCGGATGCCTCTGCGGCCAGACCGGTGACAGCCCAGGCCAGACATGCTGTGAGGGCCAAAACAACCAGTGCGGAACGAGCGATGGTTTTCATGGGAGATTCCGGTGCAGGCCTTTGAGTGTGTTCCGATCCGCGTTGCCGGCTCTCTACCTTTTACTGGAGTCCATTTAGGCCCGATTGGCCATGTCTGTCAAGTGGCAGGCTTCCCTTCCATTTCCTCCCCCTGAATCCTTAGCCAACCGTTGGGGTGGCGTGTCAAAGGGGGTTTTCGAATCGGAGGAGTCTCTAAAACGAGACTTGGGAGGGCTCTGGGGCCCATCGGGGAGGGGGCGCCCGGGCGCCGGAAGGGCCGCAGGGCCGTGCCAGGGTGGTCTTTTTCCCGGATGCGGGCATGCTCCGCCCTGGCCGCCAGGGGCGGTCGACGCGCGCGGGGTTCGTGCCGTGGCTCCAGTTT
>NZ_JAAKYA010000079.1:88223-88441 GCF_011044775.1 Limisphaera ngatamarikiensis
CCCGGGCGCCGGAAGGGCCGCAGGGCCGGGCCAGGGTGGTCTTTTTCCCAGATGCGGGCATGCTCCGCCCTGGCCGCCAGGGGCGGTCGACGCGCGCGGGGTTCGTGCCGTGGCTCCAGTTTAGCCGGAGGGCACCGCCGCTTCCACCGCCCCGGCCCGCCACCAGCGCGCTTGCCACTGGTGCCACCAGTCCAGCCAGCTGACCGCCACTTCCACCC
>NZ_JAAKYA010000079.1:88596-103124 GCF_011044775.1 Limisphaera ngatamarikiensis
ATCGTGCGCCACAAAGGCGTAACGCCAGAACATCTCGTCGTCCTTCTTCCACCGGGCCACCGCCAGCGGGAACGTGAAGTCGATGCCGGCCACGGTGTGCCGGATGCCGGCGTACTGCTCGGTCACTTCCACCCCGTCGCGCCAGCGCCTCTGCGTGGCCGGACTCCAGGCGCTCTGGGGCAGCGCGGCGGCGGTGCGCTCCGGCCCGGCGGTCCATTTGTTGTAGCTGACGCTCCAATGCGTGAAGCCGGCCTGCTCGATGGCTTGCAGATGCTCGGCACTGCTGGAGCCGCTGTCGGCCAGGAAATCGCAGGCGCGATCCCGCCAGAGCGGCCGGAGCGTTTGCAGCATCGCCGGCAACGCGCTGCTGACCTCGCCGGGCGAACCCAGTTCACCGCCGACCAGGAAGGGGCCGAACCAGAACGTCTGCCAGGAAAGCGCCAGTTGGCCCTCGTAGTTGATCTTGGCCCCCTCGAAGCTCGGCCCGAAGACTTCGATCTGTGTCTCGTCGAAAAACGCTTCCGCGCGTCCGGCGTAGGTCCAGCGGGCGGGGTCGGCCCGGTCGATGACCCACTGCACAAACTGCGCGTTGAGGTTCCAGAGCGCGGCGATCGAGGTGTCGGATTGTTGGCGCAGCCATTGGCCCAGCTGGGTCTGGTCGGCGAACTTTTTGACGCGGGCCAGCTGGCGCACCAGGGGCTTGTGGTTGAGCCGTTCGGCGTCGGCCAGGCTGGCCCCGCCCGAGCAGAAGCAGTAGATCAGTTGGGCCACGATCAGCTCGGGGCTGTAGCCGTGGGAGGTGCGGGTGGGCGGGTCCAGTGCGGGCAGGGCGCGGATTTTTTGCCAGAGGTCAAACTACTGGGCCAGCGCTTCCAGGGCGGGCAGGCCGCCCAGGGTGGACTGCTTTTGAGCGGGGACGAACTCGAAGCGGATCCTGGGGGAGCGTTTGGTGACGGTCGGCATGCTTCATTGAGGCACGGCGCGCGACGATATTCAACGCCGAACCCAAAAAATCTTCACCCGCCGGTGCAATACCTCAGGCGATGGCTAAGGGTTGGGGCGGCACGAGGGCGCAGGCGCGGCAAAAATGCCGGGATTCAGACGCCCAAAGCTCACGAAAGGCCGGACCAACCGGACCGGGTGCGCGAGCCCGGCCCGCGCCAGAACCGCCGGAGGCGAACCGCCACGGCGTTCCAGTACGCCAGTTCCCCTTCCAACCGCTCACGGCGCTCAGCCAGCAACCGTTGGTTGTAGCGCTCCCGCTCCAACAGGGCATTCAACAGCGTCCCAACCTCGCTGGACCGTGGATGATCCGCTCCTGCGGGGGGCTTCAACGGATTCGCCCGTGCCGCCACCGAATCCCACTCCTGTTGGAGCAGCCGGATCTGGTCCTGACAATGGCGCAACGCGGCCCAATCTGCACGCTGGATGGCGTCGGTCTCGCGTTCCGCCAGCTCCAACCAGGATTGCAGAAGCGTAACGGCGGTGAGCGGGGCGGGCATGGGTCCGTATCAGGCGGCGGATGCGGCCGCGAAGGTCGGCTGGGGCACCGGCACGGTGGCTCCCCCCTGTTGCGCCAGCATGGTGGCCCAGGCATCACGCAGCGATTGCAGATGCCGCTGGACCTCCTCGATGCCGGCTCGTTCCTTGCGCAGGTTGCTTTCGAACAAACGGCGTTCGAAATAGTCGTACAACCGGCGCAAGGTCACTGCAAACTCGCCTCCCCGCTCCATGTTCAGCGAATAGTTGAGCTCGCGGATGATCTCGATGGCCTTTTGGGTGCCGTTGTGAATGGTGGCGTTGGCCGTGGCGGGGTCGTCACTGCCAAACCCGCGCAACGCCTGATCCAGTGCGCGCAACGCGCCGTCGTAAAGCATCAGGATCAACTGCCCGGGCGGGGCGGTTTGCGTGGCGATGCGCCGGTACGATTCCCAGGGATTGCGTGGCAGCATGTTGATCAGCGGAGTCGGGGGTGTCGTTATTCGCTGGATTTGAGCTTCAGCGCCAGAAGGTGGGACAAGCGGTCCAAAACTTCGTCCGGTGGATACTTCACGTCCGCGGCGTAAACCCGGGCCTGTTGAACCTTCTCGGGCCGCGCTTCGGGCGCCTCGGCGAGCGCGCGCCCGATGGCCCGCGTCCGCTCGAAGTTGGGCTTGTCGGCGGCCGCAGGCGCAGCCGCCACCTTCCGGGTGATCCCCTGGGTCACCCCCGGCTCATTGTAGCGGCCTGGATTGAACTCGATTTCCATACTCACAAGCGCCTACATCGCGGCAGGCCTGGTTCTTTTGTCCGTACCTACGCCAATCCGGCTTTGTTATCGGCCGAACCTGACGGAACTTTAGCGGGAAATTTCACGGCCGGGCAAGGTGGCCAGCAGGCAGGCGACCGTCATGCGGGCCAGCATCCCCGGGGCCCGCAAGCTGCGCCATCCGTCGGATCCGCCCCCGGCCCGGGCACCAGCCGTCCGTTCGAATCGCTGCGCGGCCCGGACCACCGAGGGATCGGCCGTGTCGAACAGTTCGTCCGCCGCCCACCAGGTACAACCGCTGCGCAGGTCCACCAGGCGCATCCGCCATCCCACCACGGCAGGTGTGTAAGCCCGAAACGCCGTCACCTCGACAAACAACACCGCGTCCGCCTCCGTGGCCTGCCGCAGCTTCTCCAAAAAGCCCTCGGGCAAAACGTCGTGGACCGTCCAGGTTTCCCGGCCGGTCAGTTTCCTTACTTGCCGGTCCGAAACCGGGACGATCTCGGCAAACCGGCTCCGCAAAAGCTCGGTGGAAAGTGCCTCCTCCAGGTTCAGCCGGGTTTCGGGTGTCAGGTCCGACCCGGGGCCATGCAACGGCAGGACCGCCACACGCCGCAGGTCGGCCGGCAACTCCGGCGCCGCGCGATACACGTTCAAGGTTGGTTTCCTTCCCCCCAACCAGTCCGCCGGATTCCAACCGGCCCGCGCCTCGCCGACCCAACCCGTCATCAGAACCCCCCACAGGCACAAAAGCCCGGCCAGCGATGTTCGATCGCCCCGGAAGGTTGGAATGGTTGCGCCAGGGTCCATGGGGTGCCTCAAGATCCCTGTCCGAACGTCCGGAGCAGGTACTGCAGCTGCTGGTTGATCCGGGCCTGGGCCTGTTCCATGGCAGTGAAGGCTTCGATCATTCTCTGTCGGTTGGCCTGCACCAGCCGTTCCATTTCCCTGATCTGCGCATCAATGTCGCTGGACTGACGCGCCAGCGTGGTTTGTTTCCGGATCAGGGTGCCGTCGTCCCCCACCAACCGCTCCAGATAGGCTTGAAGACGCACTGCCACACCCCTGCTTTCATCCGTCAGAAGCCGTTGGACCGCCCCCGGGTCGTTGCGAAGCAGGTTGTCCAACGCGGCTTCGTCGCTGAGGCGCAGCTTGTTGTCCTCTCCGCTGGTGGTGATGCCCAAATCCGCCAGGTGATCCGCCACCGGGGCGAATCCCGACACCTGCTGGTAAACCAGGTTACGGAGGCGGGAGGCGATCTCATTGGCATCGGATTCCCCGGCCAGCACGCCCGCCCTGACCACGCCGTTGGCGTCTGTCGTGCTGGAGGTGTAATCGTCGAGCAGGGCCTGCACCTTGTTGTACGCCTCCAGGAACCGCTGGATGGCCTGTTTGACCGGATCGGTATCCCGCTCCACCGTCACCGTGGTGGTACCCTCGCCGAGGGCGGTGAGTGTGAGCCCGGCGATGCCCGAGCTGGCCGCCGAGATGGTGTTCGACGTGCTGGTCAGGGTGTCACCCCCGTTCACCCGGAACAGCAGGTTCTGCCCGCGCTGGAGGCTGCCCCCGGTCAGGCCCGCCGCCGCAAGGAAATTGCCGGTGACATCTTCCAGCGCAATCCCGATGTCGCCCGTGCTCTTGTTGGTCAGAACGATCCGGTCACTCAGGGCATCGTAAGTGGCGTAGACACCGGCGGAGGACTGGTTGATCCGCTCCAACACCGTCGCCAGCGTGTCCGTGGTGGCATTGTAGGTGATGGAGACGCCGTTGATGCGAAACTCCCCCGCTCCGCTGCCACCGTCGGTGACGGGGGTGGCAAAGTTGGCATGGGCCAAAGTGGCATCGAGCCGCACGGCGCCCAGGGCGCCGGCACTGGCCACCGTGCTGGTCCCGTTGTTGTACAACCGGGCCACCTGCAGGAAATTGCTGGTGTCGCTGGCACTGCCCAGCACGATCTCGCTGCTGCTGGTGAGGATGATCCGATCCGAAACGGCGTCGTAACCGGCCGTGACCTGGCCCCCGGTGGCGGCAGCGATCTTGTCAAACACGTCCTGCAGGGTATCGGTCGTTTCCACACTCACCTGTTTGCCGTTGACGGTAAAGGTGCCCGCCGTCACCGCAGTGGCAAAAGGCGCGTTGGCCAGGGTGAGCGAGCTCACATCGCCCGAGGGACTGAGGGCCGCGCCGACGTTGGCCACGCCAACCCATCGGGCGGCCGTGGCGCGCTGCAGGATTTCGATGGTGTAGAGACCGGGAGCGGCGGCCGTGCCGGCCTCGGCCTTCAAAAGATTCGCATCGCCCACGGCGGTGCGCCGGGCCGCGTAAAGGTCCGGATTGAGCAGGTCCCTGAGCCGGTTCTGCAACACCTGCAGCTCGGTCTGAAGGCTGCGGTAGGCGTTGTTGCGCTCCTGAATGCGCGTCTGTTCGTTGCGGAGCGCCTTCTGCGGCGCACGTTCCACCTCCATCAGCTGGTCGATGAAACTGCGCCAGTCAAATCCACTGGCCAGACCGGACAAGCCGAGCTCCATAGGTCACCTTCCTGCTTCCTGTTTGTCTGCGTTGGCGGGGAGACGGACTCCCCACGCTCAACGGGACCGCGCGGGGTGGAACGGCCCCGCGCGGTCCGCAAGGTGAGCGGGCCGTGCGCGCGGCCCGCTCACCGGGTCCACTCCGGCTCCCGCCGGCCATCAGGCCAGCAAGCGGAGCGCGGTCTGCGGATTGGCGTTTGCCTGGGCCAACATCGCCGTGCCTGCCTGGACGAGGATGTTGTACCGGGCAAATCGGGTGCTTTCCTCGGCCACGTCCACATCCTTGATGCGGCTGTTGGCCGCGGTCAGGTTATCCCGCAACACGCCCAGCTGCTCGCTGTACTTCGTGAGCCGGGCAATGTTGGAACCAATGGTCGCCCGGTCCGTGGCCAATTGCTCGATGGCTGCCTTGACCTTGGTGAGGGCCGTCACCGCATCTGTGGTCGTGGCAACCGAAGCGCCCGTGGCGTCCGTATAGACCGTGGCGCCAAGGTCGACGCCGGTCATGCTGAACGTGTTGCCGTCACTGTCCGTGGTGACATTCAGCGCAGCCCCGTTAAAGAGGCTGACCCCGTTGAAGTCCTTCGTCGCCAGGTCGTTGATATACGCGCCCAGGGCGGCGAATTCTTTCTGGTACAGGGCACGATCGGTATCGGTCTTGGTCACGTCCTGGGCCAAAATGGCCAGTTCGCTCATCCGATCCAGGGCCTTGGAAACCTTTTGGAGGAAACCGTCCTGGGTCTGGCTGAACGAGATGGCGTTGGCCACGTTGGTGGATGCCGCGTTGATCCGGTTGATCTGGGCGTCGAACCGCATCGACACGGCCAATCCCGCCACATCGTCCTCCGGCGAGACGATCTTCGAACCGGACGACAACCGGGCGAGGGACTTGCTGAGCAGGGCGCTCGATTCGGCGAGCAACCGCGCGCTGCTTTGTGCGGATATGTTGGTGTTGATGACCATGTTGCTGACTCCTTCCCTGAGTCACCCCTTTCGGGGATTTCGGTTTCACGGCATCCCTGCCGCGGGGTGATCCTTGGTTCGGGCGATCACCCGGTTTTCCCGGCCGGCTGTCAGGGGCCGCCGGCCGCCCTTCTTTTCACGGCTCTCGTATCGGCAGCCGCGCCGAAGACTTGAGCCCAAAATTCGCAACCCGATCGGGGAGGTGGGGCGGGCCGGCCAAGCCGACCCGCCCCTTGTCGGCTTACTCCTTCCCCCGGGACGGCATCGCGGTCTGAGTGGCCGTCGCAGCGGTTTCAGACCTCGCCCTGGCGGGACGGACGGGGTCGCCATCCATCCGCGCCCGCCGGAGCACGGGTCGCGCTGCCTGACCGGCCCTGCGATGCGTCAAATTCGGGTTCATCGTGGTACTTCCTGGTTTGCTGGAGTGAGTGGATCGACTCCCCTGGTTTGGGACGGCGGTTCCGGCGATGCCGCGCCGGACGCCGCGTCGTCTTACGACAACAGCCGCAGCACCATTTGCGGCACCGCATTGGCCTGGGCCAGCATGGCCGTGCCGGCCTGTACCAGGATGTTGTACCTTGCAAACTGCGTGCTTTCTTCGGCCACATCCACATCCTTGATGCGGCTGTTGGCCGAGGTGAGATTGTCCTTCAAAACACCCAGCTGATCGCTGGTGTACATCAGACGCGCCACGTTGGCACCCACGGTGGCGCGGTCGGTGGACAACTGCACAATGGCGGCCTTGACCCGGTCCAGCGCCGTCGCTGCATTGGTCGTGGTGGTCACTTCCGTGCCCGACAGCACCGCGGCATAAGCACTGGCGCCCAGATCCACCCCGGTCATGTTGAAGGTGTTGCCGTCGCTGTCGATCGTGACACTCAACGTGGCGCCGTCAAACAGACTGACGCCGTTGTAGTCCTTGGTGGCAACATCCTTGATGTAGTCCACCAGTGTCTGGAACTCCAGGTCGTACAAGGCCCGATCGTTGTCGGTCTTGGTCACGTCCTGCGCCAGAATGGCCAGCTCACTCATCCGGTCGAGCGCCTTGGCCACCTTTTTCAGGAAGCCGTCCTGCGTCTGGCTGAACGAGATGGCATTGGCGATGTTCCCCTTGGCGGCGTTGATACGGCTGATCTGCGCGTCAAACCGCAGGGCAACAGCCTGACCCGCCACGTCGTCTTCCGGCGACACAATCTTCGAACCGGAAGACAACCGCATGAGGGATTTGTTGAGGAGTGCGGAGGATTCCATGAGCAGCCGGGCGCTGCTCTGGGCCGACATGTTTGTATTGATGACCATAACTCAGTCCGTGAGTCGCCCCGGGGGCGGGGCTTTGCATTTTGCGCGGCGTCCGTGCCGCGGGTGCGAGTTTCTCGGGGCCCGCACCGGTTACCCCGCCGGCGGTTCCAGGCCCGCCGGTCGCCTGTCTTGCGACGCCCCATTCATCGGCAGATCCGCTCCGGGCTTGAATGGTTTTTTTGCCCGGCAACCCTTCCCAAAGCCCGCGGCCCGGTCCACGGGGCGCCACACAGTGTGGGCTGTGGTACGCCGGCCCGCGCGACAGCATCCGACGCCGCGCCGGTTCCGATCCTGCGCATCCCCGTCCCACACGGCCGCAGTCCTGACCGGCCCGCTTTCGCCGCTCCGCTTGTCCGAACCGCCATTGACGCTTCGGTGCTTTTCTTTTCCCATGGAGCCGTGGGTCACATTCATGAACGCATCGATTTCACGGTTGCCGTGTTCGTCGTCGAACACGACAAGGTGCTGCTGTGCCTGCATCGGCGGCTGGGGCGCTGGCTGCCCCTGGGCGGGCACATTGAATTGGACGAGGATCCCGAGCAGGCGGCGTTGCGCGAAGTACGCGAGGAAAGTGGGCTCGAGATCGAACTTTACGGCGAGCGGCCGCCCACCACAGGCCCCGGCACCCGGGCCCTGATCGCGCCCCGCTTTCTCGACATCCACCGGATTACCGACACCCACGAGCACATCGGCCTCATCTACTGGGCACGACCCCGCGGCGGCCAACTCCGGCTCAGCCCGGGCGAGCATCACGAGCTGCGATGGTGCACCGCCGCTGAACTGGACCGGTTGGACCCGCCGCTCAGCCCGGCCATCCGCTGGTATGCACTCAAGGCGTTGGAAGAGGTCAACAGCCCCAATCATTGTCGCGTCAACCCCGACTGAAACTCATGGCTCCCTCCCCTATTCACCAACCGGACGGGAAGCGGGCCCGCCAACGCCGTGTGGCCGTGTATTACACTGTGGCGGGATTGAACTCCTTTGCCACGGTGCTCTACTTCTACTACCTGTATTTTTTCACCCGCGAGACGTTCGGATTCGAAAACCGGCACAATCTCTGGCTGGCGGCGCTCCAGGGCGGCGTGTATGCCCTGGGATCCTGGCTCGGCGGCAAAGCGGCTGAACGGCTGGGCTACCATCGCTGTTTGGTGACGGGATTGGCCACCATGGCCCTGGCGCTGGCAGCAGGACCCACCGTGCAAGCGGTCGCCGGCCACGTCGTCCTCATGACGGTGGTGACTTTGGGCATGGCCTGCACATGGCCCGCCTTGGAAGCGCTGGTCAACGAGGGTCGGGACCGCCACGGCATCCACCACAGCGTCGGTCTTTACAACCTGGTGTGGGCCAGCACCGGGGCCGTGGCCTATTTCGTGGGTGGCGCACTGCTCCAGCAGATGGGAATGGGTGCGCTCTACAAACTTCCCCTGCTACTGGTATTGGTCGAACTGGCCCTGGCGCTGCTCGCCCGGGAAGCGCCTCAAGCCCCGGATTCCGCTCACGATCCGCCCCGGGCGGAGCCCGCCACATCCCCGCCCCCGGAAGGGCAGCGGTTCCTCCACATGGCGTGGCTGGCCAACCCCGCGGCCTACATGGCGATTCAAACCTTGATCGCTGTGATGCCGGAGGTGGCGGCGCGGCTGGGCCTTTCCACTGCTGAGGCCGGTTTGTGCGGTTCCGTCTGGTGTTTTGCCCGGCTGGGCGCGTTCGGACTGCTCTGGCGCTGGTCCGGCTGGCATTACCGGAGTGCCTGGCTCCTGGGATCGTTTCTGGTGCTGACGCTGGGTTTTCTGCTCACCGTGCTTGCCCCGTCCCTGCTGGTCCTCATCCCGGCCCAGATCGGCTTTGGCGCCGCCCTGGGCCTGATCTATTCCTCGTCGCTCTTCTATTCCATGGACGCGGGCGAAACGAAAGGTGAACACGGCGGATTCCATGAAGCCGCGATTGGCCTGGGAAACATGACAGGGCCCCTGGTGGGGGCACTGGCCCTGCAACTGACGCCTCAAATCCCCCAGAGTGGGACGGTGGGTGTCACGCTGCTGTTGGCCGCCTGCGGGTGGGGACTCTGGAGCATTCGACCCCGGGACAACCCTTCATCCTGAGGGCAGCCTGAGGCGTGCGAGGAGAGTGTTCGGTGCTCAGGGGGCTTTCGGAGCAGGTCGCCCATCAGCCCCGGGCACCATTTCCCGAGTTCGATGGCGGTTCCTCGGCCGCCTGGGCCAGTTCCAGCAACACCCTGGCCAGGTCGCGCAGCCCCGGAGCCGGAACGATGATGGCGTCCCTGCGTCCACCGACGTCCTCGGTGATCCGCAGGAACCGGCCCCGCGGGTTTTCTTTCAACGAAAGGATGAACGTTTTCCGCTCCACTTGCAGCCGCTCGGTGCGCAGCGTCACGTCGGGCGAGGCCGTCGGGTTGCCCGCCGCCTCAAAGGACGATCGCGACCGGTACGGCGAAGGCCGTTCATTCGAAATCATACCCCAAGATTCCCTTCAACCAACTATTAGCTGGTGACAAGTTCCATCCGAACCGCTCCCCTGTCAACTCCGGAGTTTGTACGTGGGAACAAAACGGGGCCCTTCCGCCGGTCGGGCCATGCGGGCCACGTACACGGCCAGACCGATCAGGCCCAGCAGGTTCGCCAGCTGCGCCGTGCCGTGCCAGACTCTCAACCGATGGGCCGCCGCCTCGCGCTGGGCGGGGGTGAGGTTCACCGCATACTTCATCCGGTGCAGTTGCCGGATTTCCGGCTGCCAGACAAACGCGCCGGCCAGGGTGAGTGCTGTCAGGCCGACCGCGATGTACGTTTCCAGCCGGCGCAACGGCCGGCGCAACCAGGCCCATTCGACGAACAAATGCGCCAGCGCGATCCCGGCACACACCACCTGCAGACGGATCAACCGGGCGATCAAGACCTGGGCAATGGCCCCGCTGAAGTACGGATGGTTGGCCTCACCCAACAACCGGCGCATTTCCTCCGAAAACACGGCCGGTCCCACGCCCACGGTAAAGTACACGGTGGCCCCGAGCCACACGGCTGCATTGGCCAACCCCAGGTATCGCACCAGCCCGATCACACATTCACCGTAGAATTGGCCCGGCTTGCTTGCCAAGCCCGAACGCCGGACAGACCCGCCCGGGGGCGCAGCTCGCTTTCTTGCACTGGGCACGGGCAATGCAAGCTCGGGCAATGCATCCCCATGCCCAACGCCCATGTCCCCAGGCCCCACCCCAACCCGCTCTTGCGCTGCCACGCCGGCCAACCCGGGCCCTGCGGAGTAGCGGCCGCTTCCCTGCAACAGGGAGGTGCACTTGACCATCACCTTGGGCGCCTGTATCGCCCGCTTCCTCATGGGCACTGATCCAAACCGGGGCCACAATCAAACCGGGGCCTTCATCACATCCAGAGCCTGCTGCACGCACCCGTATATTACACGGCCTGCCGGGTGCAACGTTGCAACGGCATGCACAACGTGATACGTCGGCCGCGCAAGCCGATGTGCGCTCTGCGCTTCGATCGCCGCCAGTAGATGCTGGTGTTGGCGCCGCCGCGCCCGCTTCTTCCTCCCCGGCTCCGCACGTCGCCTGTTCGGGGAAAACCCGCTCACGCCCACCTGTCGCTCCCCGGCCCTTCCGCCGACGGCTGCCAATCCTGGTCCACCCCCTCCATCAAGCGCTGGGCTGAGGCTACACTCCCCGGCCCACGCCGCTCCTTCCATTCGTGCAGAATACACGGCGCTGCCCGCCCGAAACCTCTCCCGCTGGCCCTGCGGCCAAGGCGCTTGCGCCAACGCCCCGGCCCACCCTGAAAGCAAACCCGCTAGGCTCCAGTTTGTCCCGGTTCATTTCCTGCCACCCGCGAAACAACCCACCTCCCCCTGGCCGGTCGGGCCTGCACGTTTAAGATGCCGACAGCCCAAGTCCCTGCCCGCGCAGCGATCCGAAATATCCAACAACTTTTTCTTGACCACACTGCCTCCGGCAATAAAACTACGTACGATGAAACGCGCTTGTCACATTGCTGGCTCTGGCCATCCCGTCTTGCTCCAAGATTATCGTCGCTTTGCGCCGCCAACAGTCGCGCTACGACTGAGCGTGGGGGATTTTGCACATTAGCTCACTTCGCAGTCCATGGGAGCATTGATCGTTTTTCTTCTGTTGTGCGCGTCGCTTCTCGGCGCGGAGGGCGACGTTCGTGTAGTCACCACAGTTCGCACGAATGATTCGGGCAGCGTGTATACGACGGAGGTGTTCACACGAGCTGGCCAGACCAATCTCGTGCGCACCACTGTGACCGAAGCGGGGGCTGTCCAGATTCGGATTCACCGTTTCTACCACAGTGGCACACCGGTCGCTATCTTTGTCGCCATGCCCCATTCCTCGGGTATCACTACAGAGGCTGGCAGTGCATATTCACTGAGCTTCGAGTTCGATGCATCCCACAAGCCGACTTCGGCAGTCATCGGCACCAAGGACGGCGTCGTTTTGGACCTGTTCCGTTGCACCAATGGCATCTTTACGCCAGTCGAGGGTGCCGTAATTCAGAAAGCCAACGCAGTCATAAGGGACCTGAAGCAGTTGTTCGATCCAGAGCACGTCCGCAAGACTTCGCCGGAGGATTTCGCCCGAGCGGTGCAGGATCTGATCGAGAAGCACAAAGAGAAGTGATTCACCGTGAAGACGGCGGCTAACCATATGGTGCAGCGAACCCGGCTCTCGGGCTCCGGCTGCAAGCGAACGCCCTCGTCGGCCGGGTCGCCGAGCTCGGGTCGTTCGCAGAAAACGTGGGTATGAATCTTCAAAGCCTGATCGTCGTCTTCCTGCGCCTCATGGCGCTGAACTTTTTGCTCCAGGTGGCGGTTCAGTTGTCGTCGCAGTTACTCCGGTTCACCGAGGTGCCCCGACAGGATGGAGGCAGCAGTATGGCGTCCTACGTGCTTGTGCCGGTGCTCATGGTGATCGAATGCATGGTGGGCGCCATCCTGATCTGGATATTTGCCCCATCCATCGCCCGGTTCGTCACGTGGGGCGTTTCATGCGATCTTTCATTGGGATCACTGTCGTTGGTTGATTGCTACTCCGTTGCGTTTATCGGGCTCGGGCTGTTCTACATCGCCGGCTATTTTCCCCACGTCCTGAATTGGGTGCACTACTTGTTCAAAGCGGCAGCTACCCAGCCTGGAAATACCTGGAAGCAGGAAGTGCCGTGGTACGCTGTTTCGTCGGTGTTCATCACATTCATTGTCGGCATTGTGCTGTTCGTGAAGGGCCGGTCTTGGGCGGTGGCGCTCGCTCGATGGCAGGAGAAATCCGAATCTGTGAACCAGACGGTCGAGGGAACCGGTGCCCCGCCTCTCCGTTCCGACCCTCAGTGAATTTAGCAACCTTGATGTGCGCTGCGTAAGCGTGCCGCCCGACACCGGCCGCTCACCTTTGCGGTGGGTGTCAGAGCCCAATCAAGATGAAAGTACGAAGGCGGAGGTAACGACTGCAATTGACGATGAAACGCTTCCTGGCTGCAGCGCTTGTCCCGGGCTTGGTGGCCGGTTACGGCGTCTGGTGTGTCCTGAGCGGTCAAGCCGTCGTGCCCGCCGCCCGTGTCCAGCGCTTCAGGCGAGTCTAGGGAACTGACGCTCTCACCGGCGGAGCATGCTATATTCTGCTGGCAGCATGGTTATACGTGTAGCTGGACTGGCGCGACCGTGAACGGTTGAGGCGGTTTCGAGTCCCCGTGCTGGTCGCCCTCTGGGTTGCGTACACCGGCGCCATCCTCTTGCGATGATGGCGAGCCTGGCGGAAGCATGAACCGGAACTGGAAATCAAACAACGCCCCGAAGTTGATCGGCGCTCGGTCCGGTGCGTTCACTCTAATGGAATTGCTGGTGGTCGTTGCTGTCATTGCCCTGCTTACAGCCTTGCTCCTCCCCGCGCTCGCTCACGCGAAAGCGTCTGCACGCAGTGCGGCTTGCAAGAGCACCTGCGCCAACTCGGCATCGCCCTCATCATCCACACTCATAATAACGCACACTATCCGGCCCGCGAGTACCTGGATACCAGCATCAGCCGGTTGATGGCCTACGGTTGGCCCGCTCACATGCTGCCATACACGAGCAGCAATACGACGGTGTTTCGCTGCCCTTCGACAGGTCCGGAGTTCGAAGGGCCGACGAACCACTCGCCCAGAGGCTATCCCTTTCCGTTTAACATCGACATCGGCACATCACGGTTCAGCCACGGGTACAACCAGTGGGGCTTCGCAGCGTTCAGCGGCTACGGGCTGGAAGCACCGCCTGGCGCCGAGGTTCCCGAGTCACGAGTGGTCAATCCTCCCGACATGATCGCCCTCGGAGATAGCGATGGAAATGGCCTTTTCGACGGCGACATCGCGTTTCACCGCATTCCCTCCCCGAGCGGGCCGAAGCCGACTTTCCCGCCCGGGAATCGCCACAAGAGCGGCGCAAACATCGTTTTCTGCGACGGGCACGTCGAATGGGCCAGGCAGTCCAAATGAATTGAAATGACGGACGAAGCCGCGCGCCGCTGGAACAACGACAACAAACCCCACCGCGAGCTGTGGGTCTGCAGGGTCGTGTACTAGGAAACGATGGCGATCCAATGGCATAACAAGACCCCTGGAGCAAACACCCGCGCCCGGTTCGCTGGTCGAGGCGACCGCTGCGGCGCGTTCGGCTCCGGCAACCCGTGGAGTGGACAATCGGAACAACGTGGAACGAGTGTCGATTGCCTCACCGATGGCGGGCGACTATCGCATCACGATGACGCACTCGGTCGATTTGCCCGGCAATCCTCCACCCAGCCCACAGAGGGTTTCAGTGGTGCTCGGTGGGGTAACGCCGCCTGCGCCGGTTATCATCGCGTTGGAGAGGTCGCCCGGCACAAACGAATTTCTTCTGACGTTTGTGGCCGATCCGGGGGCGTATTTCACCATCCTGACCTCCACGAATCTGACGGATTGGACGGTGGTGAGGTCGGTGTTGGCCGAAACCACCACCAATACGGTGTCGGTGACGAGCCACGCTGACGTGGGCTTCTGGCGATTGCGGAGGGGGCAATGAGCAAGCGGCTCTTGAGTTTGTGGTTGGTTGCCGTCGGGTTTTGGGGCCCGGCGGTAGGCCCGGCTGTGGGGCAGGGGACGATTACGGTTGTCTTGCCTCAGCCCCTGGGGATGGGGAGCGACATGTTGCACTCGTTCTTCTATCCGATTGACATCAACGGTGATAGGGTTGTGGACTTCACCTTTGAAGCTGGCGTGACAGGTCTATCGCTGCGCACCGAGCGGGCAAACCGGGTGGTCATCCGGTCCAGCCCTCCTCCAGACCTGGGCGGGCCGGTTGCACGGCTGGAGGAAGGGGCCCAGATCGGGCCCTCACTGGAGCCTTCGTTGGCGTGGGTCTCCAGCGACTTGCGGGATGGCTATGTATCCCCCGGGGAGTGGAAGTTTGCGGCCATTGCGATCCATTTGAGCACCGGTACG
>NZ_JAAKYA010000079.1:103317-114780 GCF_011044775.1 Limisphaera ngatamarikiensis
CCTGGGCGCTGCTGGTGGGTGGAGGGCTTGTGATGGTGTGGTTCAGACAGAAGAGTAATGCAAGAATGGGCACACAAGGTCACTGGAGCGAGTGGCCGCCCCGCTTCGTAGTTTGAGAGTTGCGGGCTTTGGTCATCGGCTCTGGTTGTCGAACGTCACGGGGGTTACTGTGTCGGACCGGCTGTGGGTCAGGCCGGTGGTTGGTCACCACGGACGCGCTCGGGAAGGCAGTTTTTCATGAACCGGGGCCTGCCCAAGGGCAGGCGTGGATTCGGCGATGGCGAGATGCATCGTTTCAGTCCAGAAGCAGGGGGTGTGCACAAAGGGGGGCTTCGGCTGGGAGGATACGGGGCCGGCGAGTTGATCCGGCGAGCGGCGCAATCCAAAAGGGCGGGTTCTTCGGTTGTTTCGACACCGATGCGAGAGCCGCCCTGAGGACCGGCATCCTCTAGAGACAGGGCTGGTTCGGTCCGCCACATACGAACGAACGCACCGCGCAGACACCGGGAGGCTTCAGAAGCGCGGGGGCGGCTGGAAGGACAAGTCGCAACACGTCGGGTCGGTGGGAAGCTGAGCCGAACAATCCGCGATGACGCTCATGCGAGCGGCCACCACGGTCAAGGAGCCGGCCGCGGGGGCTGGCTGCCCGGCGCGAGGGCGGATTGGGTGGTGGACGTGGAAACGACCATAAGGAAGGGTGTTCTCATGTCCACAGCTTGCGCCCCTACCCCCTGCAAGAAAGTGAGATGCGCCCGCCCGACGACCCTGCAAAGGACAATGCACTTTGCACGACTCCGCCCCGCGCAAAGAAGAGGCGATCAACAAGATGGCGACCCTTCCGTATGCCCTGATCCGGCGTTCGCGATGGCGGGATCCACACCCTTACCGTGCATCTTTGCCGGGACGATCTCGCTGTCGGGGCAAACCGGTCGGGGTGGCCGGCCGCGCGCGCATTGGTCCGGGATTGCCAAACGCGGCCCGGTCGGCTCTTAATGGCCCTGACGATGCCCACTGTTGGTGAACAACTCCGAGCACGGCGGGAGGCGATGGGATTGAGCCTGCAGGATCTGGCCGGCGTTACCAAGATCCGGGCCGACCTGCTGCATGCGCTTGAAGAAGGGCGCTACGAACAGTTCACCGCGCCGGTTTACGTCAAGGGTTCGGTCCGCAGCTATGCGCAGGCCTTGAAGCTCGATCCTGCCCCCCTGCTCCGCCAATTGGACGCCGAGTTGTCCGGAGACCTGCGGCTTTCCGGTCCCCCTCCTCTGAGCCCAAACGAGCCCACGATCCTGGACAAGGCCCTGTTTCACATCGCCCGTTTGAGTTGGACCCAGGTGTTGCTCGGGCTGGCGGTGGTACTGTCGTTGGGCCTGTGGTTGGGTGAGAGAATCCTGCGGGATCCGGCCCGCGTGGAGCGTGCCTTGCAGGGTATGCGCCCTTCCGTGTACAAGGGGACGGTCCCGCCCACGATGCACACGCTGTCCCTCCCGCCCGTCCGGCCTGCAGGTTCATCTGGCGTTTCCCCCTGAAAGGGCGGCCTGCAACGGGCAAGGCCGGCGCCCGGGGTCTTACAAGCACACGCTGCGGCGCCCGGCGCCGCACGCAGCCGCCGGGCTCTCAGGCCGGCGGTTCGGGTGGGTAGGACGCCCAGGCCGAAAGCTTCGACTGGGCCTGTCGGGAAAGCCCGGTGAAGACCATCGAGATATGATAGCCGGTGTGACGGTTTCCCAGGCAGCTCACCACCACGCCCGTACAGCTGATCCGGCTTTTGTCCCCGGGCGACTTCACCGTCAATGTCATTTCCGTCCAGCAAGGCAGGGCCGTGGGGCTCAGAAACTCAATGCCGTTCTTTCGAAAAACCACGGCTTCCGGAGGCAACGCCAGCTGCGTCTCCCGAGCTTCCACGGTTACCTGCGCAGACCCATCGGGACGCTCCGCTTTCCGCGCACTCATATGTTGAGTCTACAATACCACAACGCCGAGCCCGGTAAAGGACGATTCCCGACACCCAAGGGCAAAAGGTACCGGGCCTGCAAAGGCCCCATGGGCGCAGGGCCGGGAGGCGAGCCATCCGCAGCGCCGCTTCCGGCTTTGCCATTGGCAGCCGGCGGGAATCGCGCCAATCTGGACCCGCACATGATTCGCGCGGCGTTCATAAGCGTCCCGGTTCTTCCCAAACGAAGTGGCGCCGGTGCACCGACCCAAGGCTCCGGCGGGTGGGTTCACCTCCCCGCATGGAAATGCAGCCGCTGCACCCGTTTTGCCTCTCTCGGGAAGGTGATGGCGGACGGGCCCTGCCGCGATCCGTCATCCGGCGTTTCCGCGGGCTCGGGGTGGTCGGCCCGGGACGTTGCATTTCGGTTGCCATGAATGCAGGCGCCCCATTCATATCCACGTCGGCCCCGACCCGATCCCTGCGCCCGTTCCTTACTGCCGCATTCAAGGCCTGGCAGGCGGCAGGCATCCCGTTCCTTGTCCTGCGCAACCACGAGCAGCTCCCGGACAGTACCAGCAACGATGTGGACGTGCTGCTATTGCCCGACGGACTCGCGGAAGCGGAGCGTCGCCTGGTGGCAGCCGCACGTCAGGCCGGCTATCGTTTGCATCATCGCGTGTGTTTCGACCCGGTGTCGCTCTTCTTTCATGATCCACAGACGCTCCACCAGGTTCAGGTGGACCTGTTCCAGCGGCTGGCCTGGCGGGGGGTACCACTCATGGACGTGGAGGCGGTGCTGTCGCGTCGGATGGATCGGGGCCTTTTTGCCGTGCCCAACCCGGTGGACGAGGCGGTGCTGAACCTGCTGATCCGGCTGCTTTATCAGGGGCGGGTAAGGGAAAAATACCGCGAGGGCATTTTTTTCGTGGCGTCGGCCGAGCCGCAAACGTTGCGGGAGCGGTTGTCGGAGATCCTCGGCGCCAGGGCCGCCGCATGGATCGCCGATCGGGTTCGGGCGGCCGACTGGGCTGCGATTGAATCGCGGGCAGGGCACTGGCGACTTTGCGTTCTCGGGCGTGCGCTGCGGCGGAGGCCGCTGGATTGCCTGCGCGCCTGGTTTTCGGACATGCGGCGGTGGGGCTCTCGTTGGTGGCACCCGCCCGGACTGCTGGTTGTACTACTCGGCCCCGATGGTTGTGGAAAGTCCACGGTCGCCCGCATGTTGCTGGAAGCGATGCGCCCCACGTTCCAGCCGGACAAAAGCCTGTTGGGACATTGGAAACCGGAGGTGTTTCCCCTGCCCCACCGCGCCCGGCGCGCACCCACCACCCGGCCCCATGCACGTCCGCCCCGCAACTGGTGGTGCTCTTGGGTGGTGCTCCTCGGCCATGCCGTGGAATACGCACTGGGTCATCAACTGGTCCTCCGGCCCATTCTGTTTCGCAACGGCTGGGTGGTGATGGACCGGTACCATCATGACTTTTTCGTGGATCCGAAGCGCTACCGGTTGGCCCCGCCGCCGGGGTGCCTTCTCCGCTGGTTCCGGCGGCTTTCCGAGCCCGACATGGTCTTTGTCCTGGACGCGCCGGTCGAGGTGCTGCGCCAGCGCAAAGTGGAGGTGACCGAGGAGGAGTCCCATCGCCAGCGGAACAGGTATCGCCAGTTGGCTGCCGAGCTGCCCAACGCCCGTGTTTTGGATGCCACCCAAACACCCGACCGCATCGTGATGCAAGCGGTGCAAGCAGTGCTGGAACTGCTGGCGCAAAGGTTGCCGGATCCCTACCGCGCATGACCGAAGCGGAACTCCCCTGGATCAGCGTGTTGCCGCCGCCGCGGCCGGGTCGGCCGGTCTTGAAACTGGCCGGCTGGTTGGTGACCCGGGGCGGAGAACCATTGCTCTGGTTGCCGGCGCCACCCCGGTGCGCGCGGGCAACCCTCACGCTCTACCCGGCCCAAACCCGCCGTGCCCGATGGGCACGCCGGATCCTGACGTGGGCGATCGGCCGTGTGCCCGCGCCGGGTGCTCGCCGCTGCGAGCTGCATGTGGATGCCGAAGCCCCCTTGGTGAGGCTGCTGGGTGGGGCTTCGTCCACGGGCTCGCCCCCCCTGTTCGGGGTGTTCTGTGGCAATCCGCGAGCCGCCGGCCGGAGGTTTCTGTTCCTTCAGTTCACCCCGGAGGGTCAACCCGGACAGGTCCTCAAGGTTGGATCGGATTCGGCC
The DNA here is from genome assembly GCF_011044775.1 of Limisphaera ngatamarikiensis. NCBI lineage: Bacteria > Pseudomonadati > Verrucomicrobiota > Verrucomicrobiia > Limisphaerales > Limisphaeraceae > Limisphaera > Limisphaera ngatamarikiensis. Next base: position 107,474 of record NZ_JAAKYA010000079.1, read on the forward strand.
GCCATCCGCCGACTCCGGGCGGAAGCCGAGTTCCTTCTGAGAGCCGATTGCGACCGTTTGCGTGCGCCGCGCCTCCTTCAGGTCTGGGAAGGAAACGGCGCCATGGCCATCGTTCAGCCCTGGGTTCCGGGGACCGCGCCGCGTCGTGTTTCGCCGCGTCTGCTGGGCTCGATGTTAAGTTCCTGGATCCATCGGGACAAACGCGTGCGTTTGGATCAGCTGGGCGTGTGGCAGAGGCTGACCGGGCATCTTTCCGAATCAGGGTTCTCCTGTCCCTGGCTGGCGGCGCTCGGTCGGGCGGAGGTTCATCCCACAGTGTTTCATGGTGACTTTGCTCCCTGGAACCTGCGCTACGACCCGGGGTCGGACCGGTGGTGGGTGGTGGACTGGGAACGGGCACAGCTCGAAGGGCCGCCCGGCTGGGACTGGGCCCATTATTGGGTGCAAACCATGGTGTTGGTGGAGCGGCGGCGGCCGGAACGAATTCTGCGTGCGTTGGCAGCCGCTTGCGAGTCGGCGCCGGTGCGCAGTTACTTCGCCGACGCGGGAGCCGATGAGGTCCGCCACGGGCTGGTTGTGGCCGGCCTGCTGTTTCAGTTTCTGGAATGGCCGCCCACGGAAGGTTGGACCGCCTGGGGCGAGGTGCTTCAGGCCTGCACGGAACGTCTGGCCCGGCACGGTTCCCTCGTCACAGCCTGACGTTGGCCTTCGCGGCGCCCCGGGTTGCCTTGGCTCGGGCTGTAGCGCAGATTGAGCTTCGCACATGGGGCGTACGGCCAAACACCAGTGGGAGTTCGGAGAACTGTTTGCGCGCGAACCGACGCGTCGGGTCTGGACCGTCAGCGAACTGACGCTGCAAATCCGGCGGTTGTTGGAGCAGCAGATTGGACAGGTTTGGGTCAGCGGCGAGATCAGCAACCTGCGCATTCAGTCCTCCGGCCATGCGTATTTTACGCTCAAGGACGCGGCGGCCCAGATCGCCTGTGTCCTGTTCCGCGGCGAGGCTGTACCCCGCAGGGAACTGCTGGCCGACGGTCAGAAGGTCATCGTGTGCGGCGATCTGACCGTCTACGAGCCGCGGGGTCAGTATCAGCTGGTCATTCGCGCCCTGGAGTTTCAAGGGGTGGGCACCCTTCAATTGGCCTTCGAACAGCTCAAGAAAAAACTGGCGGCCGAAGGGCTCTTTGCCCAGGAACGAAAACGTCCCCTGCCCCGCCATCCCCGGCGGGTGGGACTGGTCACGTCGCCCACCGGTGCCGCCATCCGTGATGTGCTCCACGTGGCCCGACGCCGCAATCCCATGTTGGAGTTCATCCTTGTCCCCTGCCGCGTCCAGGGCGAAGGCGCGGCCCTCGAGATCGCCGCCGCCATCCGGCTGTTAAACGAGTTCGCCCTGGCACCCATCCCCCAGCCGACTCCGGCCGGCGGGCCCCTGAGTGAGCCGCCGCCGCGATTGGACGTCATCCTGGTCACCCGCGGGGGCGGCAGCCTTGAAGACCTGTGGGCTTTCAACGAGGAGATCGTGGCCCGGGCCATTGCAGCTTCCGCCATCCCGGTGGTTTCTGCCGTGGGCCATGAAATTGATTTCACCATCAGCGATTTCGTGGCCGACCTGCGGGCGGCCACCCCCAGCGCAGCCGCGGAGATCCTGACGGAGGATGTTCATGCCAGCAGGGATTTCCTTGCTCAAGTGCCCCGGCGGCTGGCGGAGCTTGTGCTGCAACACCTGGACCGGGCCCGACAAGACCTTGAAGCCTGGGAAAAGCGTCTCCAACGCGCCCATCCGCGGCGGCAGATTGAAACGGCCTGGCAGCGTTGGGATGAACTGGTCGCCCGGCTCCGCCGCGCCGGCCAGACCTTCCTCAGCCTCCGGGTTCAGCAGTGGCAACACCTGGTGCGCGGTCTTTATCAAGCCAGGCCGGCCGTGCACGTACAGCATCAGCGGCAGTGGCTCGAGAGCATGGCACGCAGGCTCCGCCAGACCGTTGCCCATCAGCTTCAGATCCGTAAGCAGCGGTGGACCGCCGCCCGGAGCCGTCTGGTTTTGCTGGGCCCGGAGCAGGTCCTCGCCCGTGGCTATTCACTCACCTTTGACCCCTCTACGGGTCGTCTGGTGCGTAACGCCGACGAGGTCCGGCCCGGCCAGCCGATTCGCACCCGGGTCCATCGCGGGGAAATCCTGAGCCGCGTGGAACAGACCCGTACGACCGAAGTAGACAACGCCGGTTCGGACGCGAGGTCCGCTTCTCCGGCGGTTTGAGGCGCGCGGCCGGCCCGCGCCCCGGCCTTCTGCAGCGTAGGCCGGGCACCCCGTCCGCGTTCTGGTTCTCAAAGCCGCCACGGCCCGGCTTCCGGTTGCTTGCTCCTTCTACCTTCCAGCCACTCACGGCGTGGTCAGGCTCTCCTCGACGGCGGACCCGGGGCCTTCTACCTTGGGCGCATGCGCGACGCTTCCTTGCAGTTTTTGCAGCAGCTGGTCAACACGCCCAGCCCGGTGGGTCACGAACTTCGAGGGCTCCAGGTTTGGCTGGATTACGTGCGACCCTACGCTGAAGAGACCTTCTGGGACGCCTATGGCAACTGTGTGGCGGTGCTGAACAAGGGCGGCTCGCCGCGTCTCATGCTGGCGGCGCACGCTGACGAAATCGCCCTGACGGTCCACTACATTGACGACCAGGGTTACCTGTACGTGCGACGGCTGGGCGGGGTGGACCCCGTGGTGTCCGTGGCTCAACGCGTGGTGGTTCATAACCGTCGCGGCCCGGTCAAAGGCGTGATTGGCAGCGTGCCGCCCCATCTGCTGAAGGACGAGGGAGACCGCAAGCCCCCAAAAATCCACGAACTCTTCATCGACATCGGTGCCGCAAACCGGCGGGAGGCCGAGCGACGGGTGAGCATTGGCGACCCGGTAACCCTGGAAGACCAGTTCGAATTACTCCACGGTCAACTGGCCGTGGCCCGGGCCTTTGACAACCGGATCGGTACTTTTGCCGTGGCCGAGGCGCTTCGGCTCTTGCGGGAATCCGGCGCCAGGCTGCAGGCCGAGGTCTGCGCCGTGGCCAATGTGCAGGAGGAGGTCGGCCTCTTTGGGGCCCGCCAGATCGCCTACAGCCTTCAGCCCGATCTCGCCATTGTCGTGGACGTGACCCACGCCACCGATTATCCCCTGATCAACAAGACCAAACACGGCGACGTGCGCCTGGGCAAGGGCCCCACCCTCACGCACGGGGGCTGCAATCATCCCCTGCTGGTGCAACGCCTCGAAACCCTGGCCCGCAAGGCCCGCATCCCCATCCAGCACGAGGCCATGTCCAACACCAGCGGCACCGACACCGATGCCATCTTCTGGACCCGCGGTGGCATCCCCAGCGCACTGGTGAGCCTCCCCAACCGGTACATGCACTCGCCCGTGGAGGTCATTCATCTGGGCGACCTCGAAGCCATCCCCAGGCTCCTGGCCGAGTTCGCCCGATCCCTGAAACGGGGCGAATCCTTCCGCGCACCCCTTCAATAGGCTTCGCCCGTAACAGTTTCCGCCAGCGGCCGCCTCCACCGGGCCGGCCCCGGGGTCGGCTTGCGCCCCGAACCGGGCTGCCGTAGTGTGTGCTCGGAACCTGCATGAGCGAGGCTTACGAAGAAATCCTTGACGGGCTGCCCACCCTCCGTGCGCCACCGGGCGAACGTCACGAGCGGATCTGCCAGCGTCTGCACGCCCGCGTTGCGGCTTCATTGGTCGCGTTCCCGGCTGCCCAGCTGCTGGCATGTCGAACCCGCATCCAGCTCACCGCACAAACCACCATCCGACCCGACCTGGCCGTCATCACCAGGGCCAATGCCAAACTCTGGCTGGCAGCCGAGGTTATCAACCCGGCCGACCACCATACCGACACCGTCATCAAGAAGGCGCTCTACGAGGAAATCCGCCCCGCCCGACTCTGGATGATTGATCCCCGGTACGACAACGTGGAGGTGTACCACGCCACGCCGTATGGGCTGGCCCTGCAGAACATCCTGGCCGGCTCGGAATCGCTGACCGAGGCCCTCTGGCCCTCCTTCGAGATCCCGATCCGGGAATTGTTCGCGCCATGAGCCGAAGTGCCGCCTGGGTCTTGGTCGGCCTGACCCTGGCATGGCCGCTGACCCCGATGGTTCGGGGCGCCCCGCCCCGCATCCAGTTGAACCGCAGCGCAACAGGGTTCCTGACGCCCGAGGGTCAACCCTTTCATCCCCGGGGTTTCAATTATGATCGCGACCACCGCGGCCGCCTGCTCGAAGAATATTGGGAACAGGAGTGGAACACGGTTGAAAGCGATTTCGCCGAAATGAAGCGGCTCGGGGCCAACACCATCCGGATCCACCTCCAAGCGGGTGCGTTCCTCAATGGACCCACCGAGCCAAACCCGCGCGCCCTGGAGCGGTTGAGGCGGCTGCTCAGAGTGGCAGAACGCACGGCCCTGTGCGTCGACCTGACCGGCTTGGGCTGTTACCGCAAGACCGCCGTGCCGGCCTGGTACGATGCCCTGGATGAAGCCGGTCGTTGGAAGGCCCAGACCACCTTCTGGCGCGCCGTCGCCCGGGCGGCCCGGGATAGCCGTGCCGTCTGGTGTTACAACCTCATGAACGAGCCGTTCGTCCCCGGTACCCCCCGACCGCAGGGCGACTGGTTGGCCGGTGAGTTCGGCGGGTTCAGTTACGTGCAGGCCATTACGCTGGACCCGGCCGGCCGACCACGAACGGCCATTGCCCGCCAATGGATTCGTACCATGGCCACCGCCATTCGGAACGAGGACCCGCAGGCCCTCATCACCGTGGGACTGCTCCCGGAACGACAGCCCCAAAACTCCTTTTCGGGATTCGACCCCGAAATGGTCGTGCGCGAACTCGATTTCATCAGCGTGCACCTGTATCCCGACGAACGCCGTCCGGAAGAGGCCCTGGAGGTTCTGGCAGCTTGCGACCGTGGCAGGCCCCTGGTGGTCGAGGAGATATTCCCGCTGCACATTTCTCCGGAACGGTTGACCCGGTTCATTTCCCGCCACTCCGACCGTGTGACCGGCTGGCTGACCTTCTACTGGGGACAGCCGCCGGAAGAGCTGGCACAGGAACGCACCTTGGCCGCGGCCGTCCTCCACGACTGGTTGGTCCGCTGGCAAATGCTGAAGAGCCATTACGGCCCTTGATCCATCAGGGCCGGGATCAGTCCGGGCGGCGGCGACCGGGGTGGCCTTGGGCCGTCCCTATCGGGAGTCGGCCGCACCATGGTTCCTTGCTAACAGGCTGTGACGGCGACCGTACAAAAAGTACACGCACAACCCGAGGGCCATCCAGACCAGCAAACGCGCCCACGTATCCGGCGGTAGGCCGATCATCAGCGTCCCGCAACAAATCACCCCCAGCGGGCAAACCAACCAAAACATCGGCACGCGGAAGGGACGCGGAATATGCGGATCTGTAAACCGCAGGGCAAACACGCCACCGCAAACGATGACAAACGCCAGCAGCGTGCCGATCGACACCAGCTCGCCCAGCAACCCGATGGGGAACAACCCCGCCAACAGCATCGCACAAACCCCGGTCAGAATCGTGGCCCAGTAGGGCGTTCGGAACCGCGGATGCACCCGCGCAAACAAGGGCGGTAACAGGCCGTCCCGGGCCATGGCGTAAAAAATCCGGGGCTGCCCCAACATCATCACCAGAATCACCGACGACAACCCCGCCAGCGCGCCCACCTTGATCAGCGTTTTCAGCCAGGAAAACCCGGAACCCAGCGTGTCAATCGCCACCGCCACCGGCGCGCCAACGTCCAGTTGATCGTACTTCACAAGGCCCGTGAGTACGGCCGCAACCCCGATGTACAGCAAGGTGCAGATGGCCAGGGAACCCAGGATCCCCACGGGCATGTCCCGCTGCGGATGTTTGGCCTCCTGGGCGGCCGTCGAGACCGCGTCAAAGCCAATGTAGGCGAAGAAAATCACCCCGGCCGCCCGCAACACCCCTTCCCAACCAAACCGGCCCGGCCCCTCGGGTTCCGGAATGAACGGTTTCCAGTTTTCCGGATTCAAATGCGCCACGCCCACGGCCAGAAAGAGCAGGATCACCCCCACCTTCACCGCCACGATGATGTTATTGAACGTGGTCGATTCACGGATGCCCAGCACCAGCAGCACTGTGATCAGCGCCACGATCAACATCGCCGGCACGTTCAGATAAGCACCCGTCCGCGTCCAACCCTCGGTGAACACCCGCCAAAGGTTCCATCCCGCGTCGGGTGGCGGCTTGTGATCCCATGGTGCAGCAGCCCACTCGGGGGGGATCACAATTCCAAAATCCGACAGGAACGACACCATGTACTCGGACCAACCCGACGCCACCGTGGATGCAGCAAAAAGATACTCGAGGATCAGGCCCCAGCCGATGATCCAGGCCAACAACTCTCCCATCGTGGCATAGCTGTACGTGTAGGCGGAACCCGAGATCGGAATCATGGATGCGAACTCGGCGTAGCAAAGCCCGGCAAATGCACACGCCAGACCGGCCAGAACAAACGAAATCACAATGGCCGGCCCGGCATAATTTGCAGCCGCCTTACCGGTCAGAACAAAAATCCCGGCGCCAATGATCGCACCAATGCCCAGCAAGACCAGATTCCATGGTCCCAAAGCCCGGTGAAGGCTCTGGTCGGTCAGGGCCTCCCGTTGCAGGTCCTCGACACGTTTCCGGCGAAACAAACTCATGTGGTGTTCTCCCTTCGTTGGCCTTGCTAAATGGCGGCTTTAACCCTCGGGAGTCAAGAAAATGGCACAATGCGCAAAACCGTTCGGGGTAGCCCACGTACGCATCCATCCCACACCTCTAGCACCCCGGGGTCCCGTTTCGTGCCATACGGGTCGTTTCCAAGCCCGGCGCGCGGATCCGAGAGCGGGCCGGAGCGCCTGAACGAGAAGAGGTTGCACAAATTCCGTCCCGCGGCGCAGTCGGAGTCGCCAAACAATACCGCCCCGGGGTGCATGTTCCCCGTGATCGGAGCGCCCGTGGCCTGCTTTGGAGCTCGTAAGTCCGGCCCTTCCGTGGCAGGGAGATTTTCAGCCGTGCCCGGAACCACCTCACTGCGCTCCCACCAAGGCCCGGTTCTGCGGTTTCGAGACCCTTGCACCGGGATCGGCCAGAGGTGGGTCTGCACCCCACCCGCCGACCACCGGACCTGTGGCCACCCCAAACCGTGGCCATCGCCTGAAGTATTGCACCGGCGGGTGAAGATTTTTTGGGTTCGGCGTTGAATATCGTCGCGCGCCGTGCCTCAATGAAGC
>NZ_JAAKYA010000080.1:0-638 GCF_011044775.1 Limisphaera ngatamarikiensis
ATATTCAACGCCGAACCCAAAAAAATCTTCACCCGCCGGTGCAATACCTCAGGCGATGGCTAAGGTTTGGGGGGACCTTTTAAACGAACGTCTTGAGCATGAAGTGGTCATCTGCGTGGCATATTATCGGGATGGGCGCAGAAAGGAGATCATCTCCGATTGGCGGGGTGGCATGCAAACGCCAGGGGAGTTCCGCAACCGCTATCCCTACTTGGGCCGCATTATTGAGAACAAATACTGGATACGGTGTTGGGATCGTAATCCCGAGATGGCTCTTCCCCCACACACACACCTTGGCAGAGCTGTCAGGCACAGGGATGATGTGGATGGGCTCGAGAGAAAGGCCGCTTGGCGCGATGAATTCGCCAGCGCTGCTGCCCGGAGATCGTATGGGAGTGGGAGGCGTGGCAAAAGAACATGAGGCTGCGTCTGGTTGATGTTGCAGCTGTTTTGGTCGTCGCCATATTGTGCCTGATGGCTGCATGGGCTCTGTCGTGGCGGTGGTGGGCGCGTTCTGCACGTACGGATTGTATGTACAACTTGAAGATGGTGTATCTTAACTATGCCCTGTTCGAATCGGACCATGGTGGTGTTGTGACGCGTGTCTCGACGAATGACGGGGGGACAAAGGAGCTTGT
>NZ_JAAKYA010000080.1:648-1240 GCF_011044775.1 Limisphaera ngatamarikiensis
TATGCCGGTTACGGGCCCGCAGTGCACTTCCGCGCCATTGCACAGTACGAGGGTCGAATGTGGGATCTGGTGTGTCCCAGGGACCGGAATCGAGTGCCGGCGGATCGAGCGATGTTGTCGGATACGAACGTCTCCTATTTTCTGAGCGTGAACCCGCCATGTGGTGTGGTTGATCGTCAGGTGCTGTCTGCCATGGGGACAGCCCGGTGGGTGCTGGCAGGAGATCGGCGCGTGTGGGTGGACGGGGCGCTTCGTCGGGCGGGTTGGAGGGAGGAGCGTGCTCTGCATGGAGAAAGGGGGTACATTTTGTTTCTCGACGGCCGGGTAGAGAGTCTGGACAGCGTCGAGCTGCAACGTGCGTTTGAAGGAGCCGGTAATTGGACGAATCGGCTGGCGATTCCACCTTGAGATCAGGGGGTTCGCTTGTGGACTGGTGCCGGTTTTTTCTTTGGAAAAGCCGTAACGGGCCAGTTGGTGTGCGGGAGCGGAGCGTTGGCGACAGGGACGGCGGCCGGGGAGCTGATCAGCGAGCAGTGGGTGGGGGGTGAGCTGGACGGGGTGCGGGTGACCAATCAGGTGGACGGGTTGGGCC
>NZ_JAAKYA010000081.1:0-50264 GCF_011044775.1 Limisphaera ngatamarikiensis
GCTGGTGGCGGGCCGTGGCGGCGGAAGCGGCGGTGCCCTCCGGCTAAACTGGAGCCACGGCACGAACCCCGCGCGCGCGCCGACCGCCCCTGGCGGCCAGGGCGGAGCATGCCCGCATCTTGGAAAAAACCACCCTGGCACGGCCCTGCGGCCCTTCCGGCGCCCGGACGACCCCTCCCCGATGGGCCCCAGAGCCCTCCCAGATCTCGTTTAGAGACTCCTCCGGTTCGAAAACATCGTTTTGCACCCCGCCCCAACGGCTGGCTAAGGATTCAGGGGGCAGAGGCCATGGGCGTCGTTTCGTTTGACGACGCCCAGCCCGCCCTGCTAAACCGCCCCGGCACTGGCACGGATCAGGAGGCAGGCATGGCGACAACAAGGCGCAAACCAAAGTATCATCGGATTCTGCTCAAGCTCAGCGGAGAGGCCCTCGGCGGCCCGCAAGGTCAGGGTATTGACCCGGAGGCGGTTCACGAAATGGCCGTGCAGATTCGGGAGGTCCGGGACCTGGGGGTGCAGGTCGTGGTGGTGCTGGGCGGTGGCAACATCTTCCGCGGAGTGGCGGGCAGTCAAAAGGGCATCGAGCGGGCCACGGCCGATTACATGGGGATGCTGGCCACGGTGATCAATGCGCTGGCCCTGCAGGACGCGCTCGAGCAACTGGGGGTGCCCACGCGCGTCCAGAGCGCCATCACGATGCATCAGATTGCCGAGCCGTTCATCCGGCGCCGCGCCGTGCGGCACCTGGAGAAGGGGCGGGTGGTGATCTTTGGTGGCGGCACGGGCAACCCGTATTTCTCCACCGACACCGCGGCGGCGCTCCGGGCGAACGAGATCGGGGCCGAGGTGATCCTGAAGGCCACAAAGGTGGACGGCATCTACGATCGCGATCCCAAACTGTACCCGGATGCGCGCCGGTTCGATCGCATCACCTACCAGGAGGCGTTGCAGCGGCAACTGAAGGTGATGGACTCAACGGCGTTTACCCTGTGCATGGACAACAAAATGCCGATCATCGTGTTTGACCTGTTCAAGCCGCACAATCTGAAGAAGGTGGTGTTGGGGGAGAAGGTGGGCACGTTGGTGACGGACTGAGCTTTGCCGGCCCGGACAGGGCCCCGCCCGGATTCCCGCATGGATTCAGCCCCCGGCTCTCCGGTCTCCCGGCCGGATCGCAAGTGGGATCATCGGCCCGGTGGACTTCGGGTTACCGCAGGTGGTGACGGGCACGGCTGCGCAGTCGGCGGCCCGGCAAAAGCAGGATGGGAAAGGTTCACGCCATTCGGTCCTTCATCTCCAAAACGGCCGCAGGCTGACCGGGCCCTAGCCCGCCCTGCGTGGCACTGAATCCGGCCGACGTTGGGGACGAAGAAGCCGGGCACACAGCAGGTGCGGGTCCGGGTCGCGTGAGACGCAAAAGGCCGCCGGCCGTCGGCGTCGACCGGAGAGACCGGGTTAAGGGAAGCTGCCGGCCGGAACCTGCCGGTTCGAATCAAGGTTTATCGGGTAACCGGAGTTGCTTCCGCACGGCGGCAAAACCGCCGCCTCCGTAACCCACCATGCGGGCCACTTCCTTGCCGTCAGCGTTCAACAGGACAAGGGTTGGGAACCCGTCGACCTTGTATTGCTCCTGCAATTTGCGGTTGGCGGCCTTGCGTTCCTCGGACTGTTGCTTTTTGCGGGGGAAGTCCAGCTCCACGAGCACGAGCCGTTTCTCGGCGTACTCGGCAAACTCCCGGGTGTCGAAAACATCCTTTTTCAGGCGGACACAGAACGGGCACCAGTCAGAGCCGGTGAAGTTGACGAGGACCTGTTTGTTTTCGGCTTTGGCCTTTTCCAGTGCCTTGGGCAGGTCTTCGAGCCAGACCGGTTCGGCGGCTGTGAGCGTGGAGATGCACAGGGCAGCCGCGCACGCGGACGCCCATCGCTGCAGGATCGTTTTCATGCACCCACCTTAGCGCGGGTTCCAATCCTTTTCCAGTGGCTGCCAGCAGACGGCCGGCGCTGGTCCAGGAAGTCCAACCGGGGTGCCAGGGGCGGTAGCGGTGAGCCGTGGGGGCGACGGGCGCGCTTTTGAAGGCCATCGGAGGGCAAATGGTGGGCCGCTTGAAGCGTGGTTGCCGCACGGTAGACAAAAGCCCTGCCGGGCGGCAGAGCTCGCGCCCGCGACACAGCGCGGGACTACTGACGCACGCCTGCGCTCTCACCGCAAGAGACGCCGCCCCCGCAACCGGTCCAGCCCCGGCCGGGGCTGTCGTTGCAGCCGACCCGAGCCGAACGGACAAGTTTTCCACACCGGCTGGAGGCGCTGACAGTCGGCCGGCAACAACGCCGGGCTGATCCGGCACAACACCCCCCGCACGGCCACGCCACTCCCCAAGCCGACCCGCGAGTGGTGCTCATGCAGGCCAACCATCAGACCCTGCCAGTCGCCCGCCCTCTCGGCGGTGCTGCGGAACTGCTGGTGATCGGCGAAACTCTCCACTGCCACGATGCAATGGCCCCACCAGTTCAGCCAACCGGCTGAAAGCCGGATGGTCCGGAGGGCCAGGGCGCAGCTGGCCAGATCGAGCAGTGACAGCGTTGGCGGCATGTTGGAAAATCAGCACGAGCAGGGGAATGCGCCCGGTCTCCTTCTGCCCCGCCCTCCGCACCCGCTGAAAAAAGCATGCCCTCTCGAATTAGCGCTGAGCAGGCGCCCGTGGGGCGGTCACCGGCCCGGGGGGTGCCGGGTCGAGCCGCAGGGGTGTGCAGGGATCGGCGTCCGATGCGGCTCACAGGTTGAGTGGCGTCAGAGAGTTGCACAAGGATTCCTGATGGATAGACTCGGTCGGATCTCGGACTCTAAACCACAAAGTGGCGGATAACCATGAAAGCGAAAGCCCGATCCTCCACGGTTTGTGCAGTTTTGCTCCTGGTTCAGTCGCCTGCGTACCTGGCGGTTCGTGCCCAGGAACCGGCCGTGGTGCCGTTGCCCAAGCCGCAGATGCAGGGTGGCAAGCCCGTTCTGGACGCGTTGCGTGAGCGGCGGTCGTCCCGGAGTTTTCGGCCGGACAAGCTTCCGCCGGAGTTGCTGGGGACACTGCTGTGGGCGGCGTTCGGGGTCAACCGACCGGCGGACGGGCACCGGACGGCGCCGTCGGCCATGAACCGCCAAGAGATTGACGTTTACGTCTGTACGGCTGATGGGGTCTACCTCTACGACGCGCCGGGGCACGCGTTGCGGGTGATCCGACGGGAAGACATGCGCGCGGCCACGGGTCGGCAGGATTTCGTGCGGGTGGCGCCGCTCAATCTCGTGCTGGTGGCTGATTACGGTCGGATGACGCGGGTGCCGGACGACAAAAAGCCGGTCTGGTCGGCCGTGAGCGCGGGGGCCATTGTGCAGAACGTGTATTTGTTATGTGCCTCGGAAGGGCTCGCCACGGTGGTGCGCGGAACGTTTGACGAGGCGGAACTGGCGCGGGCCCTACAATTGCGTCCGGAGCAGAAGGTGGTGGTGGCCCAGACGGTGGGTTGGCCGGCCGCGACTTCGGAGACGGCGCCGGCAATGCCCCGGCAGTGAGTCTGGCGGACCCTTGGCGAAGCCGGTCCGCACACCGGATTTGCAGGCCAGCCGTGCGTTGCGCAGTTTGCACACGGGCAAAACCCGGCTAGGCTCGGATCATGAGATTTGCGTCGCGGGCGGAGGCGGGTCGGCTGTTGGCGAGGCATCTGGCCGGGGCCGGGGTGAGCGCGGATGTGGTTGCAAGCCTGCCGCGGGGCGGCGTGGTGGTGGCAGCGCCCGTGGCACGGCTTCTGGATGCGCCTTTAACTGCGTGGGCGGTGCGCAAGATCGGACACCCCTTGAACCCCGAGTTTGCGGTGGGCGCCCTGGCCGAGCCGGATGTGCTGTGGTTGGACGAACGTTGGGTCCGGCACGATCCCGACCTGCATCGGGAGCTGCGGCGCATTGTGGCGAAGGAGCAGGAGACGATGGTGGCGCTGGCCGGGTTTCTGCATCCCCAGGGATTGCCGCCGCTCCGGCACCGCCGGGTTCTGCTGGTGGACGACGGACTGGCCACCGGTGCCACGGCTTGTGCGGCGGCCCTGGCGGTGCGCAAACAGGATGCCGAAGCGGTGGTGGTGGCCGCACCCGTGGCCTCGCCGGAAGCGGTGGAGCGGCTTCGTCAGGTGGCGGACGATGTGCATGTGCTGTGGTGTGATCCGGACTTTGCGGCCGTGGGGCATTACTATGAGTCGTTTGAGCCCCCGGACGCGGAGGAGCTGAGACGGCTGTTACAGCCGGACGACAAGGGCTGAACCGGTAGCATGCCCGAGTTGCCCGAGGTGGAGGTTTTGGTGCGCCACCTGCGCGCGCGGGTGGAGGGCCGTCGGATTTGCGAGGCCCGGGTTCTGCGGCCGGCCCTGCTGGAATCGGCAACGGTGGAGGAAGCCCTCGCGCGTTGGGTGGGGCGCCGCATCGAAGCGGTGCGCCGCCGGGGCAAGTACATTTGGCTGGGTTTGGCCGTGGCGGGATGCGATTGGGTGGAAGGTTTCTGGCTGCACCTGGGGATGACGGGCCGGCTCTGGTTGCAACCGCAGGAGGCGCCATTGCCCCTGCACACGCGCGCCTTTTGGGACCTGGAGGATGGGCGGTTGGTTTTCAGCGACCCACGGGCGCTGGGCCGGTGCGGTTTTGGGAGCGAGGCGTTGCAGCGGCTGGGGCCGGAACCATTGGATCGGTCTTTCACGGCGGTCCGGTTGCATCGTCAACTGGGACGCTCCCGCCAAAGCCTCAAGGTGCGGCTGATGGACCAGACCGTGGTGGCGGGTTTGGGCAACATTTACGTCTGCGAGAGTCTGTGGGAGGCCGGGTTGTCGCCGTTCCGGTCCGCCGAAACGCTGGGCCGGGCCGAGTGCGTGCGATTGGCGGCGGCCATTCGGCGTGTACTGCGGCGGGCCATCCGGTTCGGATCCGGCCTTGAGCTGGATTGGGCCGGGACGGGGCGGGACCGGCTTTTTTACTTTGGCCGTGCGTCCGGGGGCGAAGGGCGAAGGCCGGAGCGGTTTGCGGTGTATGAAAGGGAGGGCCGGCCCTGTCGCAGATGCGGCGCATCCGTCCGGCGTGTGCGGCAGGCGGGTCGCAGCACGTACTATTGTCCGGTTTGTCAGGTCTGAGCGGGGGTGGAAGCCGGTGAAGCCGCTGCGCTCCCACCGCCCGCACCGGCAGGCGAGGTGTCAGGTTCGGTGGCGGTTTCGGCCGAATCCGACTTTCTGGCCAGCCCGAGCAACTCGGCCCGACGCTGGATGAACTGGGCCAGCACGCTCACGGCGATTTCGTTCACGCCGATGGCGTGGATGGGCAGGCCGACCGGGCAGACCAGCCGATCCAACTGCTCCGGCGTGGCGAGTTTCTGGCGAAGAAACTGTTCGCGGATCAACCGGGCTTTGCGACGGCTACCGATCATGCCGAGGAACGCGAAGGGTCGGTGGATCCATTCGGACAGGACCAGTGCGTCGTGTTGATGTCCGCGCGTCACGATGAGTCCGAACGTGGGCACCCGCGGGAACGACTCCTGCAACAGTTCGTGCCACGGGCCCACCCGCAGGCAGGTCGCCTCCGGAAAGAGCCGGTGATTGGCCAGGCCCGGCCGATCGTCGAACACGGTCACGTGAAAGTCCAGTTGAAGGGCCAGGGGTGCCACGGCCTGGGCCACATGTCCGGAGCCGGCGATCCAGAGGGCCAATGGCGGGTGGACCGTTTCCTGGTAGAGCCATGCGCCGCCGGTGTCCTCAACGCGCGCGATGGTGAAGTCGTCGCGCACCCCCCAGCGGACCGGTTCGGTTACGCGGGCCAGCAGGGTCCAGAGGTCACCGTGTTGATGGGCTCCGGGCAGAATCAATCCATAGACCCGGCCGCCGCAGATCAGGCCGTCATCCCAGCCGAAGTCGTGGTCGAGGAGCAGGTCGAACGTATCGGGCTTTCCCGAGCGCAACGCACGGAGGGCGCGGGCCTGAACCTCGGCTTCCAAGCAGCCTCCGCCCAGGGTGCCCACGATCCCGCCGTCCGGAAGGAACAGGGCCTTGGCGCCGGTACGTTGGGGGCTGGAACCTTTGACCCTGGCGATCAGGCCCAGGGCAAACGGTTGGCCCGCTGCCGAGAGCCGGGCCATTTCCTCATAAATGCGTCGGGTCATGGTGCCGGGAGCGGGTGGACGTCGGACTTCGTTCGAACTCAGAACAAGGTGTTGACCAGGAGGCTCATGACACTGAGCGGACCCTGGTCTTCCAGGGCTTCGGTGGCCTTGTCGAGTTTCTGCAGGGTGAGCCGGGCGTTCTTGTACAGGGCATCGTCATTGACCAGTTTGCCGACCGACCCCTCGCCGCGGTTGATTTTTTGGAGGATTTCCCGGAGCTGGGTTACGGCGTTGGTGGATTCCTGGTAAAGGGCGGGGTCGGTGAGCAACCGGCCCAGGGTGCCCTGTCCGGCGCGTGCGTCGGCCAGCAGGCCCCGGGCATCCGCCACGGCCTGTTGCACGCTGTCGAGCGTGTGGTCGAGGTTCGACACCGTGTTCAGGGCCGCTGCGTGGAGGGCATCGCTGTAGATCAACCGGCCGATGGTGCCCTCGCCCGAGCGGATCTGGGTGGTCACGTCGCGGAGGTTGGTGAGGGTCTGGCTCAACGCACCGCTGTTTTGCCGCACGAAATCGGTCAGGGGCCCCAGCAGATTGTCGATTTTATCGCCGGTGAAGCTGCGGGTGAGGTTTTCCACGCCCGAGGCCACGGAATCCAGGCGCGCCATCAACGCGGCGAAATCGGGTTGTTCAGCCGACTTCAGCACGGTGTCGTTCACCGCCCGCGGGGCCTCGGGTCGCCCGAAATCGAGGGACACGTAGTTCTGGCCCATCAGGCCGGTGAACTTGATGGTGGCGACACATTCGGTGTTCACGGGGTGATCGGGTCGGAGTTTCATGGTGACGCGGACGCGGTCGCCTTCGAGCCGGATGTCCTCGACCCGTCCGATGTCCACGCCGGCCATCTTGACGCGGTCCCCCACCTTCAGCTCCAGCACGTTGCGAAACAGCGCGTGGACGCGCGGTCCCTGGCGGAACCGTTCCCATCCGCCGGCCATTTCCATCACCAGCACACCGGCCACCAGGGCCACGGCCACAAACATGCCCAACCGGGTCTCCAACGAATCTTTCATGTGCGCACCTCCTGGGAAGCTTGCAGCGTTGCCGCCTGAAGAAACCGTTGCAGGACCGGATCCGGATGGTGGGCCAGCCGATCCGGCCGGTCCACCGCCACCAACCGGCCCTCATTCAAAAAACCAATCCGGTCGCCCACCGCAAAGGCCAGGTCACGATCATGGGTCACCACGATCGAGGTGACCCCGATGCGATCCCGCAGGCTCAGGATTTCCTCGGCGATCACGCGGGCGGACAGCGGGTCCAGTTCGCTTGTGGGTTCATCGTAGAGAATCAGCTGCGGTTCCATGACCAGCGCGCGGGCGATGGCCACCCGTTTGCGCATGCCGCCGGAGAGCTGGCCGGGCAGTTTGTCCTCCGTGCCGCTCAATCCCACCAGCGCCAGCTTTTCCGCCACGATCCGCCGGATCTCCTCCGGCGGTCGCAGCCGATGTTCGCTCAGATACAGACCCACGTTCTCCGCCACGGTCAGGGAATTCAGCAGGGCACCCGATTGAAACACCATGGCCACCCGGTAACGGTCCAGCACGCCGGGCCCGCGCACCGGTTCGCCCTGGATCCGGATCTCGCCCGCGTCGGGTTCCTCCAGCCCGATGATGTGCCGCAACAGCACGCTTTTGCCGCTACCGCTGGGGCCCATCAGCACAAACACCTCGCCCGGAGCCACCGAAAAGCCGATCCCGCGCAGGACCTCTTCGGTGCCGAAACGTTTCCGCAGGTCGCGCACCTCCACCGCCACGCCGTCCGACTGCGCATGCGAGGTCGTGTTCATGAGAGCAAGAGCCGGGTCAGGATGTAATCGCACACCACGATCAACACAATGGAGTTCACCACCGCCTTGGTCACCGAGCGGCCGATGCCGCGCGGGCCGCCCCGGGTTGTGAGCCCCTGGTGACAGCAGATGACGCCCACGATCAGGGCAAACACGAAGCTTTTGAACAAACCGTTGAGCACATCCTCCAACGCCACCACGTCCCGCAGATTCTCGAAAAACGCCTGAAAACCGATGGCAATCCGGTCGTTGTAGGCCGCCACCAGGGCGCCACCGAACCAGCCGACCATGATCGCCACCATCACCAACAACGGCAGGGCCACCGCCAGCGCCACCAACCGCGGCAGAACCAGAAAATGCACCGGATCGATCCGCATCGTCCGCAGCGCGTCGATCTCCTGGTAGACCTGCATGGAGCCGATTTCCGCGGCCATGGCCGACCCGTTCCGTCCGGCAATCAGAATCGCCATCATCACGGGCGCCAGTTCCTTGCAAATGGACACCCCCACGATCCCGCCCACGGCTGCAGCCAGTCCGCGGTCCACCAACACCGGGCCGGTTTGCAACGCCACCACCGCCCCGATGAAAAACGACAGCATGCAAACCATCAGCAGGCTGGCGTTGCCGATCTCGTAAAACTGCTCGAACACCTTGCGGCGATGCCGCCACACCAGCGGCAACGCCCGCAGGGTCCGCCCGAACAACAACACCATTTCGCCCAGGTTCCGAAACATGGCAAATCCTCAGCCTCCGGCTCCCCCACCCGGCCGGGCGCCCGGGCCGGGCTGCGATTTTCCCGGCGCGGAAACGCTCTGGGTGCCGGACTGGCCGGTCCCGGACCGCCCGCCCACCGGCAACCCAAACACCCGCCAGCGCAACCCGGCCGCATCCGATTCATACCGGACCGCTCCGAACAACAGCGAGCCTTTTCGCCCCGCGGGCGTCCGATCCCATCGCCAGAGATTCCACAGCAATGATCCGGCGGCGCGGCCGGTTACCGGATCTTGTTCCATGCGCCAAACCGACCACAGCGGGCTGTAGTTCCGCTCCACACCCGGATTGCCCGGCAGCACCGGCTCCAACAGTGCCACCACCTGCAGTCGGCTCCGGCCCTGTTCATCCTCGCGATACACGGCCAGTGGCCACAACGCGCGCCGCAGCCGCCGCCCCTCCACCAGCCGTTCCTCCACGTCCCGATACACAAACAGACCCACGCGACGCTCGGTACGGTCCACGGATTCCGTGGTGCTGTGCCGTTCCTGCCACAGCGGCCACAAAATGAATTGGCGCGTCTGACGGGGGGCGGTGGAGACGCCGTACAGGGGCCAGAACCGGTGCGTGGATCGTCCGGGACCTTCGCCCCAAACCACAAACGGCCAGGGTGCACCCACCTCGTGATAACCGCTGACGGCGTTGGTGCTGAAGGTCACGCCCAGAGGCCAGCCCCAAGACCGGCTCTGCTGCCGGGCCGATACCGTTTCGGCATAGAACGGTAGCACGGCCCTCTGGTGAACCGGCTCTTCGGTGCCGAGCCCCGTGTGGGCGTCGAGATAAACCGGCCACAGCACGAAGCGTTTCCGGTGCCCCGGCACGGATTCGGTTTCGTCCCATGCGTTGGTGCGCGTGGTGGGCACTTTTTCCTCCCGGCCGTAAAACGGCCAGAATTGCCATCCCTCAAGACCCGGACCGCGTCGGGTGTGGAACAGGGGGTACAACCAGTTCTCCGTGATCACCTCCCGCTTGCGTGTGCGGCTCCACAGCGGGAACAGCACCACATCGATCTCGTCCCGGAACAGCCGGTTCTCCAAATGTCCGTACAAGGGCAGGATGGCGAAGGAACGGCGCGCGGGGTCTTCGGATCGCTGCCAGAACAGCAGGGGAAACAGCGTGAACCGCTCCGTGGTGCGGTCGGACTGGTCCTGCCCGCGGCTCCATGACAACACCTGGAGCAGTTGCCAGCGGGCTTCCGGCCCTGTCCGGTCGTATGTGCACAGCGGATAAAGCACGTCCACCGAGGAGCGCTCCAGCCCGTTCCATTGCTGCACGGAAACCAACGGATGCAGGGCCCGGGTCACGGTCTCATCGTCCTGTTGCCAGCTCAAGAACGGCCCCAGGGCTTCGGTGCGCCTGCCCTCGCGCAAGGTCAGTTGAAAGTCGTGGAACAACGGGCCGGCCTCGAATGCCGTCACCTGCATGGCCGAGGCAAGCAGTCCCGTGATCATGCATCGTCGCAACCGTTGAGGCCAACCCGTACGCACGTTGCGCGCTCCATTAGCCCACCCACCCTGCACCGTCAAGCCGACCGCCGGGATCGATACAGGTTCCCGGTGGCCGGTGCGTGCCCGGCCCGGCCAACCCGCGGCCAACCGGGGGCCGGCCGCAGCCGGGGGCGGTCCGCAAATCCCACACGGCTCCGGCACCGGGCGGTTCCGCGGAACCCGTGCATGGGCCGTCCCGGGTCCTGCCGGGGGCTCAACCCCTCCGCAGGGTGCCGCGGGTGACACCCAGTTGGTGCACCAGACGCAACTCGCGCCACAACGTTTCACCGTCGATCTCGCCTCGCAACAGTGCGGCGTAGCGCGAGAGGGTCCGGACCACCTCGTCACCCGGTTCCTCCACAAACTCGATGCGAAAATGTCGCACGCCGGCCCGTATCAGTCGCCCGGCGTATTCGGCTCCGGTCTGGGCCCGGGCGTTGAAGACCGTGTTGCGGCATCCGGCGTCGGCTTTCACCGGATGCAGCGCACCCACCCGATCCCGCAACTGCACGCGGTGTTTCTCGCAGGGGCGGCCGCAGTCCCGGTAGTCATGTCCCTGCGACAAAAACGCGCAGAACACGCAGTGCTCCATGTGAAACATGGGCATGTGCTGGTGGAGGGTGACCTCCACGCGACCCGGCGGGAGGGCCCGCACCAGGGCCTCCAACTGGTCGGCGTCCAGGTCGTAACTGGCGGTGACCCGTTCCACGCCGAACCGCTCCAGGAAAAAGGCCGCTGCCAGATGATTCGCCACGTTCAGAGTGGCGTCGCCCACACAGCGCTGCCCGTGGAAGTGGTACAACTGGTCCGCGTTCCGGACCAGGAAACCGTCCGCACGGCTCGCCGCCAACTGCCTCAGGATCCATTCCTCGCCCGGCTTGCAAATGCGCGGGCCGGCCACCCAAATCGTCGCCGGCCGGCTGCGCCCCGCATTGATTCGGCGCACCCGTTCCACCGCGGCGGGGTACTGCTTCGGGTTCTCAAAGTCGCAATAGATCGTTTCCGCGCCCCAGTTCAGGGCCGCGTCCAACTGCTCCATGGACCGGACCAGCACAGTCAACGCGGGCCCGGCCGGCACACCGGGGGCTGGAGCGGGCCCGTCGGCGGAGACCTCATCGCGGGTGCGCGGACCCGTCACCGGTTCGGCCCGCACGGTCCAACGCGGAGGTTCCTTCCGGAGCCTTTCCAATTGGGCCACGGCTTCGCGCCGCAACCGGTTCAGCTCTCGAAAGGGCAGCAGCACCGACCCCTCCAAAGCGCATTCCAACCCCGCCAGATAAAACGGTGTACCGCCCAAGCGCCCGAGTTGTTCCTGCAGGACCTCCGGCGTCAGGGGCCGGTCCCGCGCCGGCTCCAACCGCAGGGCCGACCGCACCGTCACCGACCGTCCCTGCTCATCCGTCACGCAAAGTTCCATGGGTGCGCCCGCCTGACCGCGCACACGCATGATCACGGGACGGCAGTAGCGCGGTTGATCTCCTTCGAAGGAACGTCGCCACGATCGCTCCAGGGCCGGGTCGCTGGTCTTCCACACCTTTTGGCCCGGGCGCACACGCGCCCAGCGGATGGTCCCGTGTCCAAACCGCAGACGCAACCGGGCCACATCGCTACCGTCCCGCCCCACCGGTTCAACCGCATGGACCCGACCGCCCTCCTCTTCCACCTCCGGGTGCCCGGCGTCGAATACCACACCGTCCCCGGGCCGAACCGGTCCCACCGCGGCCAGGATCACCGAACCGTTTTCCACCCGCACCACTTCGCCCAGGTACACACCTCGTTTCTTGCCAAAGCGACCGTGGACCAGTGCCTGATTATCGATGCCGCGCAGCCAACCCGTGTACAACCCGCGCGAGAAAGCCATTTCGAGACCGTACCGGGTCTCCGGGTCCACATTCCAAACCGGCGGCAGTTCCTCCGGTGTCCGCGCCATGGCGGCCAGGCGGTCCAGGGCCTGCCGATACGCCCGCGTCACGTTCGCCACGTACTCGGGGGATTTGAGCCGACCTTCAATCTTCAGCGAAGCCACCCCGGCACGGATCAGCTCCGGCAGGAGCTCCAGACCCATCAAATCCTGCGGGCTCAGCAGGTACTGGCGGTCACCCAGGGGTACCGGCCGGTCGTCGGCCACCAGTCCGTAGGGTAACCGACACGCCTGCGCGCACTCGCCCCGGTTGGCCGAGCGCTGGCCCAGGGATTCGCTGGTCAGGCACTGACCCGAATAGGCCACGCAGAGCGCACCATGCACAAACACCTCCAGCGGCAGCGGCCGCCCGGCCGGATGCCGCGCCTGCGTCTCCTGAATCCGCCGGATTTCAGGGATCGAACATTCCCGCGCCAGCACCACCAACTGGCAGCCCAGTTCCCGGGCCAGATCCACGCCGGCCGCGCTGGTGATCGTCATCTGCGTGGAGGCATGCATGGGGAAGTCCGGCGAGAGCATGCGGACCAGCCGCGCCACCCCCACGTCCTGCACCACGACCGCGTCCACGCCGGCAACCATCATGGCGCGCAACAGTGCCTCTGCTTGCGGAAGTTCCGGCTCAAACACCAGCGTGTTGAAGGTCACATAGCCGCGGACGCCCCGCAGGTGCAGCCACTCCATCAGCGCCGGCAGCTCCTCCACCGTGAAGTTGCGGGCGCGCATCCGCGCATTGAAAAGCTCGAGACCGAAATAGATCGCGTCGGCCCCGTTCTCGACCGCGGCCCGTACACAATCCCAGTCGCCCGCCGGCGCCAACAACTCCGGCAGCCACGCAGGTCGGGCCGGAGGGACCCGGCACTCCGGCACGATCGCGGGCTCGCGTGCTTGTACTGACACAGCCGTTTCCACCGCCGCTCAAGGTGCTCCGGCTTGGTCCCACTGGCAAGGTTCACCCCACGGCGGTGGGCGCTCCGGGCTCACCGGCCGTTTGCCGCAGCGGCGGTTTTTCCTCAGGTCGACCCAATCCCCGCGGTGGCCGACCGCGCACCGGACCCCGGACCAGGCCGCTCCACACACCCGATCCCCAGCAGGCGTGAATCATGAACAAGACCAAGGGCAGCACCAACCCACTGCGGCGGTCCCAACCCCCGGGCCGGGGCGGACGGGTCAGCTTGATCGTGGCCAGACCCAACCAGGCCGCGTAAAGCAGCCCCCACGCAGCCGCCACCGGAACCCAGGTTCCATCCATCAGAGCCGCGCCCCCCAAGCCCACGTTCGCAGCCATCCACAACGGCGGCACGGCATGACGGGGTTGCAAGGAACCCGGTGCCATTGTCAGGAACCGGCCCTTCCAATGCCCGTACCGGAGGTATTGTCGGGCCAACCGGCCCAGCGTAGATCGGACCCGGTACTGTGCGCGCACCCCGGGCAGGAGGATCACCCTGCCGCCGGCCTGCCGCAGCCGGTAGTTGAATTCGTAATCCTCGTGACAGGGAAAGCCTTCATGAAACAGGCCCACCTGCTCGAACGTCTCCCGGCGCGTCACCCAGAACGGGACACTGTCCACGGTCTGCACCGGGTCGGACGTTGAAACGGTTCTGTACCGTGCGTTGCCCACGCCCCATGGGGAGGCGACCGCCCGCGCCACCGCCGCCCCCAGCCAACCTTCCCCCACGCAATCCCATGCCCCTCCCACCATCACCAGACCCGGCTCGCGATCCAATCGGGCCACGCACTCACGCAAATACCCGGGCGGCCATATGCCATGTCCATCCAACCGGGCCAGCAACTCCCCGCGAGCGGCCCTGAGCCCGAGGTTCAAACCCACGGGGATGATTCGCCGCGGGTTCTCCAGCAGTCGCAGTCGTGGATCCTGCCGGGCCAGTCGCGCCAGAATATCCCGCGTCCCGTCCGTGGAGCCGCCGTCCACGACGCACACTTCCAGATCATCTCGCGGCCAATCCTGGCCCAACACCGAGCAGACCGCGGCCTCGATGGAATCGGCCTCGTTCCACACCGGCATGATGACGGAAACCAACCGCCGCATTGCCCGCCTTCTAAACGTGCGCTTCCCTTTTTGCGTCAAGTCCGCCCGGTCCCGTCCCTGGCGCCCCCACCGCAAATCAATGCTTCGGATTGCAACAAGCCCCTGGTACGGCCCTGCCCGGCGCCCGGCCTCCCGTGCTCACCGTCCCGCCTGGCAACCGCAGGGCAGCAGCGGCGCAAGGCTTGTGGCGATCCCCACCAAGGACCGGTTCAGCCCCGCCACCCGGCCGACCCCATCCTGCCCTGACCCGCCACGGCTCTCCCCCGCCGGAGCCGGTGCAGCTGTCAGCCTGCCCGGGCGGGTCCCGCCTTCTCCAGCCGCGCAATGAACCGCCCCAGCCGCTTCATCGCCTCTTTCAACTGTTCCATCCCGGTGGCATACGCACACCGGAGGAAGCCCTCCCCGCAATCGCCAAAGGCCGTACCCGGCACGGCCGCCACTTTCTCCTCCTGCAACAACCGGAGGGCAAACTCCTTCGAGGTCAGTCCGAAACGCCGGATCTCCGGAAACGCGTAAAACGCGCCCCGCGGTTGGGAACAGGGCAAACCCAGATCCCTCAACGCCGACGCCACAAAATTGCGCCGGCGCCGGTACTCGTCCACCATTTCGCGCACGTCCTGTTCCGGTCGTGTCAGTGCCTCCAGGGCCGCCTTTTGACTCAGCGACGACGCACAAAGCATGGTGTACTGGTGAATCTTCATCATCGCCTCGGTGAGTTCCGGCGGCGCACAGGCATAACCGAGCCGGAACCCCGTCATGGCCCAGGCCTTGGAGAAGCCGTGCAGGAAGATGGTGCGCTCGCGCATCCCCGGCAAACTGACCAGGCTGACATGCGGCGCGTCATAGGTCAGCTCGGCGTAGATCTCGTCCGTGATTACCAACAGGTCGTGTTTTCGGACGAAATCGGCGATGTCTTCCAGGTCCCGCCGGTCCATCACCGCACCGGTGGGGTTGTTGGGAAAATTCAGCAAAAGCACCTTGGTCCGGGGCGTGACCCTTGCCTCGAGCATGGCCCGGGTCAACCGGAAACCGTCTTCGGGCCGGGTTTCCACCGCCACCGGCACGCCGTGCGCAAACAGGACCAGCGCACGATACGACACGTAACAGGGCTCGTGATACAGGACCTCGTCCCCCGGGTTGATCAGGGCCCGCAAGGCCAGGTCCAACGCCTCACTCACACCCACGGTCACCAGGATTTCCGTCTCCGGGTTGTACTCCGCACCGAACTGCTGCGCCACGTACCGCGACAACGCCCGTCGCAGCTCCAGATACCCGAGATTGCTCGTGTAATGGGTGGCGCCCCGTTCCAGCGCAAACACCGTGTACTCGCGCACGTGCCACGGCGTGTCAAAATCCGGTTCCCCGATGCTGAGACTGATCACGTCCCGCATCGTGCTGACAATGTCGAAGAAATCACGGATGCCCGACCGCGGAATGTCCCGCACCTGCCGGGCCAGCCGGTCACGGAGAGACAGCGAGCCGTTCATCGGGAGACTCCGGATGCATCAGAACACCCAGCCGCTTGTACGTCTTGAGCATGAAGTGAGTGGCCGTGGACAACACCCCTTCCAGCGGTGCCAGTTTCTCGCTCACGAACGCCGCCACCTCGCGCAGGTTGCGACCCTCCACGAACAACAGCAGATCGTACGCGCCGCTCATCAGGTACGCCGACCGCACTTCCGGAAACCGGCTGATCCGCTCGGCGATACGATCGAACCCACCCTCGCGCTGCGGCGTGACCTTCACCTCGATCACCGCCGTCACCTTGTCCAGATCCAGCCGGTCCTCATTCAGAATCGCCTGATACCCGCGAATGATCCCCGCCTTTTCGTATTCCCGGATGCGCGCCTCCACCTCCTCCACCGAGAGGTTCAGCATGCGGGCGATCGTCTCGCGCGATTCCAGCGCGTTGCTGGCCAGGATTTTCAACAGCTCGTCCATAGGCGTCCCATCGTAAACATTGGGCCGCAACCTACCGGCTCCGTTCCCGCCCGTCGAGTGTGAAACCGGCCTGCCCTCCCTTCGCCCAGGGACCGGCTCACGGCCCGAGAATTGCCGCGGCCCGGCCCCCGCAGGGCCGCCCCGGACCCTCTGCGCAACCTCCCGCTGGTGGGTCGAATGGCCTCAGGTCTCCGTACCCGCCGCCCGGCCCCGGCGAGGAGGGACCGGCCTCTGCGCCGGGTGAACCCGCCCATGTCCGAATCGGGCGACCCCAGGTCGGTGCCGCATGACCGCTCTCGAGTCGCCATCCCCATGGCAAAGCCTGCACGATCGCCTCTTCGAACCACGAAACCGGGCACGGCCCAAATTGCAGGAGGGCCGTTCCCAGGGAACGGTCAATCCCTGCGGCGCGCTCGTGTGGGTGGGATCTCCGCCGACCAAACACGGCCCGTTCTAAGAGGGTGCGATTCTCGGTCGGGCACCGCGGGAACTGATGCAGGTCCCTCGTGAAGGCCGCCGACCTTTTCACCGCGCGAGCCGGCCCGACCGGAGCCGCAGCCGGTGGTGCATCCAATGGGGTGAGGTTGCGGGGCCTACGGTTCCGGAAATCCCCTTGTGAGGCGGATGCCGCCGATTAGGATGTACCCGGGCACTCATGAACCGGGCGCCGCGTATTCTGATCGTGGACGATGACCCGGGCCAGCGGAGTTTGTTGGAATCGTTCCTCCGCGGCCGCGGCTACGCCACACTCACCGCTGCCAGCGGCGAGGAGGCCCTGGAAATTTTGGAGCGCGAGCCGGTGGACCTGCTGATTTCGGACGTGCGGATGCCCGGGATCTCCGGGTTGGAAACCCTGCGTCGGGCGCGTCGCCAGAATGCCCTTCTGCCGGTGTTGCTGGTCACGGCGTATGCCGACATCCGGGAAGCCGTGGGGGCCATGCGGGACGGCGCGCTCAATTACCTGCCCAAGCCGATTGACCTGGAGGAACTGCTGCAACTGGTCCGCCAGGCCACCGGCCAGACGTCGGGCCGGCCGGATCTGGGGCCGCGTCCGGAGCTGCCGCCGGACGTGATCGCCGTCAGTCCGCAGATGCAGGCGGTGTTCCGGGACGCCGCCCTGGTGGCCGCGTCGGAAAGCCGGGTCCTGATCACGGGCGAGAGTGGCGTGGGCAAGGAAGTGGTGGCGGATTTGATCCACGCCTGGAGCCCCCGGGCGCGCGGACCATTGATCAAGATCAACTGCGCGGCGATTCCCGAAACGTTGCTGGAAAGCGAGCTGTTCGGTCACGAAAAAGGCGCCTTCACCGGGGCCACGCGACAACGGATCGGCCGGTTTGAGGAGGCGCGGGGCGGGACGTTGTTCCTGGACGAAATCGGCGACATGGCGTTGCCGCTGCAGGCCAAGCTGTTGCGGGTAATCCAGGATGGCCGGTTCCAGCGCATCGGATCCAACCTGGACATCCACTCGGACGCGCGAATCATTGCCTCCACCAACCGGGACCTGGAAACGGCCGTGCGCGAGGGCCGGTTTCGCGAGGACTTGTACTACCGGCTGAACGTGGTGGAGTTGCATGTGCCGCCCTTGCGGGAACGGCCGGAAGACATCCTGCCACTGGCCACGCATTTCCTCCGGCAATTCACAGGCGGGCGCGCGCGGTTTGCGCCCTCGGTGGCCGAGATCCTGCATCGGTACCCCTGGCCCGGGAACGTCCGCGAACTGCGCAATGTGATGGAGCGGGCGGCGTTGCTGTGCCGGGGCGAGCTGGTGCTCCCCGAACATCTGCCGGCCCGCATCCTGCGCACGCTCCAAGAGACCGAGGCAACCGCCGGCTCGCCCGAATCGTTGCGCCTGGAGGAGGTGGAGCGGGAGAAGATCCTGGAGACACTGCAACGGTGCGGGTTCAACCGGACCGAAACGGCGCGCGTGCTGGGAATCAGCCGGCGCGCGCTGGTGTACAAGCTGCAACGCTACCGCGCAGCCGGGTACTTGGTGGATCCGCCGGGCAGTTGAAGACAGGTGCGGCACGTGCGCCGGAGATGACCGGCGCCACGGGCAAACGCCACGGCGGGGCACCCCGCCGAAAAAGGTGCACACTCGAAGCCGACCCCGCATGAGCCACTCCGGGCCTCCGGTGGTCCGATCAAAACCGGCTCTGGAATTCGTAGGTGCCCGATTGCACGGCAAACACCGCGCGGTCACCTTCCATCCGGAGAAACTCCACGCCGGGGCTTTCCCCGGCGGGGCGGCCGCTTTCGGTCACTCCCCCGACCTCCAGCGCCGGCAGCCACACGGTGCCGCGGGTGTTGGGAGGCAGCGTGACCCTGAGTCGGAACGCCCCGTCTTCGCGGCGCCATTCCGTCTCAATGAGACCCCGCACGGAATCGTATCGGGCCCGCGCCCGGGTGAGATCGCCCACCGGATCGGGCCGGATGATGATCTTCTTGAATCCGGGGCCGTCAGGATCGCATTCAATGCCGCAGAGGTCCTTGTAGAACCACTCGGTAATGTGCCCGAGCATGAAGTGATTGTGTGAGCCGGTGGGACGCGCATCCCAAAATTCCGTCAATGCGGTGGCGCCCTGCTCGATTTGGTAGCCGTACCCGGGAGGCTCGCGACGGTTGACCATCCGGTACACGACATCGGAGTGACCGGACTCGGCCAGTGCCTGGACCAGGAACCGGAACCCGACATCGCCCGCCGTCATGGCCCAACCCTGCACTGCGAGGTCGCGGATCAAGGAGCCCAGCACCTCCTCGCGCCGGGCCGGGTCGGCCAGGTCCATGGCCAACGCGATCGCGTTGGCGGCCTGGGAACCGGTGGCGTACCCGCGCCGGGCCGGATCCCAGAAGGCCTCCCGGAACGCGGCGCGGATCAGATCGGCCTTTTGAGCGTAGGCCGTCGCATCGGCTTCACGTCCGAGCACCCGGGCCACACGGGCCAGGGTGGCGGCGTTGAGGTAATAGAAGGCGGTGGCCGTGACGGCCGGGGGCGTCAATTCGGCCCGGTTGAGCCGTTGTGGTCCCCAATCGCACCAGTCACCCAGACCCTGGTCCAGCAAACCGTGGGAGGCGCGCCCCTCCAACCAGGCGAAGTATCGTTGCATTCGGTCGTAGTACGCCCGCAGCAGGTCCGCGTCGGCGTAAAACACGTACTGTTGCCAAGGCACCTGGATGAAGGCGCTGCCCCATTCGGCAGCGGCACGGAAGGGGCCGTCAAACACGGTGTATTCGGGCGCAATGTTCGGCACGAGCCCGTCCGGTTGTTGCGCATCGGCCATGTCGTGCATCGCCTTGGTGAAGAGCCGGCCCAGGTCGAACTCATACCGGATGGAGGGGCCGTTGAGGTGATATTGTTCGAGCCAGCCGAGTTTCTCCCGATGCGGGCAGTCGGTCAGAATGGAGACCATGTTGGCGCGCTGGGCCCAGCGGACCAGATCGCGGATGCGGTTCAGTAACGGGTTGGAACACTCGAACTCGCCCACCGGCTCGGAGATGGAGTGAACCAACACGCCCTCCAGGGAGACGATTTCGGGCAGGGCACCTCCGGGTTGGGCGGGGAACAGCCGGGCTTCCAAATAGCGGCAACCCACGTAGTAAAACTGCGGGAACCACGTCTCCACGCCTGCCGTCTCGCTGTCCGCGCCGTGTTCCGCGTCCCCCCGCAAAGTGTACTGCCACCAGGAAAGGCCACGGTCGGGACTGCCCATGGTGCGCCGGTCGATTGTCCCGTCGGGAAACAGGATTTCGGCCGGTGTCAGACGCACGGCGCTGCCGGCCGGGCCGCGGACCCGGAGCCGCGGCATCCAGGAGGCGTTCTGGCCGAGGTCGAAGATCCACAGGTCGGGCGCAAGCTGCCTGACCGAGACGGGTTTGCGGGTTTCAATGGCCCGGATGGGCAGGGCCGCGGCCTGATGGCCGCGCAACGTGGCGGCCGGCCGCACCACGGCCACCGCAAAATCCCACTCGCGATCGTCGAACCCCGGGAGCTTCCATCCCGGCGGGTCCCGGCGCGCGTCGTAATCCTCCCCGCCGTAAATGCTGCTGTAGGTGATGGGCCCGGGATGCACCTTCCACGTGGGATCAGTTCCGACAAATTCCGTCGAGCCGTCCGCATATTCCAGACGCAGATGCAGGATGGCGCGCAACGGTCCAAACGAACCGGTGAACTTGGCGAAACGGTGGCGTCGGACCACGTGGTACATGCCGTTGCCGAGCATGAGGCCGACGGCGTTTTGGCCGGGCCGCAACAGGCGGGTCACATCGTAGGTGTCGTAAAGCGTGGTCTTGCGGTAGTCGGTCCAACCCGGCGTGAAGAGGTCATCACCCACGCGGTTGCCGTTGAGAAACATCTCATAATGACCGAGCCCGCAAACGTGCACGACGGCGCGGGTGAGGTTGGGACGCACGTCGAATTCCTTGCGCAGGATGAGCGCTTCGGTTTCGGCCGGGGCGCAGATCCACCGGCCGCGCCATTCCGCCGGATCCAGGATGCCCATCAACCAGGTGCCGTTGGTGCTCCACGGGGAGGGACGCCCGTTTTCATCCCACACCCGCACCTTCCAGAACACCTGCTCGGACGACCGCAACGGTCGCCCGCCGTATCGGATGTGGAGGGTTTCGTCCGAAAAGACCCGGCCCGAATCCCACAGGTCGCCTTCGTCCCGGGCAAGTCGCTCGGGTGACGAAGCCGCCAGGATTTGCCAGGCCGTCTGACGGCGGCCGCGGCCGCTCCCGGTCAGCTTCCACGAAAGGCGCGGATTCGTGACCTCCACGCTGCGTGCAAAGGCATCGTATTCGCAGCGCAACGCAATCGGTTGCAGCTCACCGGCCGCATCCACCGGCCGGATCCCCACCAGGAACAGTCCCGGCACAACCCAACCGGTCGTCCGCGCCACAGAGGCCATCGTCCGGCACAGGGATCGAATCCCACCAATCAT
This sequence comes from Limisphaera ngatamarikiensis, assembly GCF_011044775.1. NCBI lineage: Bacteria > Pseudomonadati > Verrucomicrobiota > Verrucomicrobiia > Limisphaerales > Limisphaeraceae > Limisphaera > Limisphaera ngatamarikiensis. The sequence goes on from NZ_JAAKYA010000081.1 coordinate 21,067, forward strand.
GGCGCCGAGTCTACCCCGCCCGGACCCGCCGGGCCAACGCCGGGCGCAAGAACCGGGCAACAGGACCGCGCCCGACCCCAGCCGCCGGGCCAGAGACGGGAGGGCCCGGCTCCCGAACAAGGGAGCGGCGGAATCGAACGATAAGCCTTCTGACGGCCCATGGAAAGGTCTGCAGCATGGACCGGCCACGTGATCGGCCTCGCAACCGGGCCCTGACGTGTCCCGAAGACCTGATGCCGGAAATGCTCGGCAATCCACAAGGTCAAGGGTGCGGGCCGTAAGGGTCCACCCCCACGCCCATGAATCGCTGCGCAGGCCCCGTCCCGGCGAACCGAGCTACGGACCTGGTCCCGGGGCGGAGCGACGAACAAGGACAACCCAATCCTGATCCGGATCCGAGGGCGGTGCTCCCAGGCACACACGGCCGGGCCCGCGGACGTTGCGGACCGTGCCCGGCTGAAGTTCACCGCCCTCGCGGGGGTTATACCAGGCCACTGAAAAACTCTGCTCGAACCGCTGCAGGTCCAGGGTGACGGAACCACCCTCGGTCAGATAGATCACGTAGAGTTCGCCGGGTTGCGCCAGGCAAAACCGGGTGTTCTCGTGGGTCGGATTGTCCACAAGCACGTCCGCGTTGTGCAGGGCCCAGAAAGGGATGTGCTGTTCGCGGAAGAACGAGAGGGCCAGACGGGCGTACCGCCAGCTTCCCTCCCGGCTACGCCAGTCCTCGCATTGCAGGTCGTTCTGGGGAAGGTCGTAACCAAAGTAGTACTCCACGCCGGCGCCGCCCGCCATCAGGGTGCCCCAGAGACAGTACTTCCGAATTTCATGCAGCGTATACGTGGCTTTGCCGTCTCGTGCGACGCCATCGTGCCCGGCATAGCCGGGGTCGGGCGGTACACCGCCCGAGGCGGGATTCTGTTCATCGTGAGAAACGACCCAGGGATGGCCGGCCACGGTGGAGCGTTCGATCCAGTGCAAGGTTCGCCGGTGCGCCTGGGCCCAGTGGTTTTGCAGGGAGACCCCTGTGAGCACGGTGGGGTCGCCGAGCAAGGGGTTGTAGACCCGGTCCTGCTGGGAGGGAAAAGTGTGGATGACAACGGGATGATCGTATGGATCGAGGGCACGCAGCCATTGCGCCATGGCTCGGATCTGGTCCGTGGTTTGGGAGTTTTCCTCGCCCAGGTTCCATTGCAGGGCGGGCAAATGGGCGAACCGTGCCACCAGTTCGCGCAGGTACAATTTCCGTTCCGGCCCCAGGTCTCCGCCATCCAGGGCCTCCGGTACGGGGCGGACCGTCCCGTCGGCACCGGGCCGGTTGTCGTCCATCTCGGTTTCCTGGAGTTTGAAATGTACCATCAGACCGCGCGCGTTGGCGTGCTCGAACACCAGGGCCCACTGGTCAAGCTTCGAACAGTCGTAGTGAAACTTCGCCGTGCGCGCCACAAACGGCCAGACATCATCGCCGTCGCCTCCCGCGTTGTAGGTGAGCATGCTCACGGAGTTCATCCCGCGGCCTGCCAGGTAGTTCAGCGCACCGATCAACCCTTTGCCCCGGCCGTTTTGCCAGGACGGGTCGCCGGGCCGCCAATCCCGCACATGCGGCTGCCAGGATTTGAGTCGGCCGGCCGGAGTGTTTTCACCGGGTCGAGCCGCGCGGCGTGCCGGTGCCACCGTGCCATCGAAGTCGGCATAACCGAGCAGGTTTTCAGGCGAGTCGGCGCCCGCCTTGAGAAAGAACTCCCGAGTACCCGCGGTGCGCAGGTACCGCTGACCGACGTATTCCAGCCGGCCACGCCCGCGGAAGTCGGGGAACGATTTGTCCGTGGGACCGATCTGAAACGAACCGGACCGATGAAAGAGCTGGCGGGCACTGGTAAGAGCGTTGTCGTCGATGGCCACACCCCGTCCCTGCCAGAGCCGCAGCTCATAGTGCCACAGGCCGGAGGCGTTCGGCGTAAAATGCACGCGCCAGCAGGTGCCGGCTTCCGCCGACGTCTCAGCGGCCCGTCCATCGGCGGCAAAGTAGCCCGGCACTTCCCAAACCCGCCCCGAAGCGCCATGCCGGAACGTGGCGGTCAACCGGTAGTCGGTGAACGGGTTGGGATCGGTATCCGTCTCACGGGCGAACGGTCCGTCCAAATCCAGTGTGATCTTGTGCCATTGCTTGAGCTCACCGTGGATTCTGACGGTACCCGTGCCATCCCCGGCTCGAGTCGCGCCCGCCACCGGGACCGGGGACTGCGAAAAGGCCGGCAGCGGAACCGCAGCAGATGCAAGAAACCCGGCGCCCAACCAGCAAAGCCACCCGCGTTTCATGTCCTCCAGTGTCGGGTGCACACAAAGCCGGGGCAAGTCGTTGCGGTCCGGCCACAAAAACCCGGCCGGAAGGCGGTTTGAGGTCAGTCTGCACCCGGCCGGGACCGCAAGGGCCGGGGCTTTTGTCGCGGCGGCCGTTGCCAGTGACGAATCCGATGCAGGTAATCCAGTTCCTGACGCAATTTCAGGTAACTGGCCAGTCGCTCCGGATCCAGTTCCCCGGCCGCCGCCGCCGCCCGGACGGCACACCCCGGCTCGGTCTGATGCTGGCAATCGCGGAACTTGCAGCGGAGCGCCAGCAGTTCAATGTCCGGAAACGCCTCGTGCAATCCCTCCCCGGCCATCCAGAGGTGAAACTCCCGTATGCCGGGCGTGTCAATCACCAGCCCCCCGTCAGGCAACACGATCAATTCCCGCCACGTGGTGGTGTGCCGCCCTTTGTGATCCCGTTCGCGCACCTCGGCCGTGGGTTGGATCTCTTCGCCATAAAGTCGGTTGATCAGGCTGGATTTCCCCACGCCGGACGGACCAATGAATACCCCGGTACGCCCCGCCGGCAGGAGCCTGCGCAATTCCTCAACCCCCAGACCGGTGCGTGCGCAGGTGAGGATGACCGGTGCATCACCGGCCCTTCGACGGGCTTCATGAACCAGCGCGGCGGGGTCGGGGCACAGATCGGCCTTGTTCAACACCACGGCCGGTTGGACACCACCCTCCAGGCACATAAGCAGCATCCGCTCAAGCAGACGGGGTTGAAACGTCTGATCCAGTGCCTGGACCAGGAACGCCACATCCACGTTCGTCACCAGCACCTGCTCCTCGGTCTCCCGGCCGGCCACCTTGCGGGCCAGTCGGGTCCGGCGCGGCAGGACCACCTCAATGCGCGCCGGCTGACCCCGCGCGCCGGGGACGCGGTACCCCACCCAATCGCCCACCTTGGGCAACTCGGCGTCACTCTGGGCAAGCCGGACCATCCGGCCCGGAACCTGCCCCTCGCATTCGCCCTCCTCGCCCCAAAGCAGGTAACGATACTTCTCCTGCGTGACCACCCGCGCCGGGCGCAAACCGGCTGCGCGGTGGGGTCGAAAAGCGTCCTCCCAGGCCGTATCCCAACCCAGTACCTCCAACGACGGTGTGTGGCCGTTCATGCAGGCTACACAGCTAATCACAGGTTGAAGACTCTGGCAATGACCCGGTGAGGGCGAAGTCGGACCGGACCAGTCAGGGATCGGGGTTTTCGACCGCACCCACGACCCGGGGCACGGAGACAGCAGTCACCGCGACCTCCATCGTCGGAGTGCCCACCCCCGGCAACGTGGGGACACCAAACCCGCCGCGCACCAAACGGGTCAGTACCGAACCCGATAAAACATCCTCAGATGGGTCGGGCGCACGACGTACGGACTGGTGGCATCGGGAACCGGCTGCCACGGACCCGTGATGGACGGCGCCTGCTCCAAAACCCCGGGCGCAGGCCAGGAAAGGACCAGCCCCTCCCTCGTCCGCTGAACCGTGACCTTGCGGTCGCATACCACCGTGACGCGGAAGGTGCAGGTGGCGGTCTTCCCCGCCACGGAGGTGGCGATGTTGGTTACGATGGTGGTCCCGATCGGGAACCAACTGCCGGAAGGCGGCATGGACACCACGGCCACGTTGGTCTCATAACGCGTGAAAGCCCGCACGCTGAACTGGACATACGCGCCGTCGACGCTGTCGCAGGGCACCACCATGTCGGGCGGACATTGAATCGTCACCGGCGACGGATCCACCGCCGCCAGGGTCACGTTCGTCTGACCGACATTGCCGTTGTCGTCCACCACGTACAGCCCGATCGAGTAGATCCCGGGCGGCAGGGCGGTGCCCGGCACGGGTTCCTGTTGGGGACGCGGCTGTTTGGTCGAACAGTTGTCCTCCACCGCCGCCATGGCGCGCAAATCCGGCACGTACGCAAACCCGGGCTGCTGCTGATTCTGTGTCACGTCCACGGTTAAATGGGTCACGGGAGTCACCACCCGGGGCGGTTCTACATCCCCGAAATAAAAGCATCCGGGATGACCGTAGGAATCGTACAGAGCCCAACCGTAACTGAGCATGCCGAAGGACTCGGGCGCGGTAATGACATGCACGCCGGCGCCCACCGGCACGTTGGCCACCGCGTAAGAACCGCCGGGAATCGGCTGGAACAGCGTCGGGCTGATGGGCACACCATCCACCAACACATTGTTCGTCACCGAGGTCGGCACCACCAGTTGCACGTAATGGGTACTGAAATCGTTGGTCCGGGCACAAACCACGTAAACGCGCGTGAAATGTCGCGGGGATTGCACCAGCGCCATGAAGGGGTCCGCGTTGGGGTTGCCGTCCCAATCGGAGCTGGCGGCATAATGCGCAACCAGAACCGGCCGCGTGGCCTCCACGCGGGCCGGGCCCGCTGCCACCCGGAGGACGGACTCCCCGGCGTTCAGCGTGGCCACGGGCGTGCCGTTCACGGAAACAACCGTGCCGTCATGGGCGGCCAGGACACGGTACGGGCTGCCCCCGCTCCGCGAGGCCAGCGGCGCCAGATGGTACTCGCCACCCCACGCGTTCACAGGCAACAACTGCTCGACCAGGGTGTCGCAATACCACTGGTTCGCGGTGGGCACATTGGCACAGGCATGACCCGCAAATACCGCCACCGGGCGGGTGGCCTTGATCAAGGTGCCGGTCAGATCAGCCGGGGCATCGTTGGTGTCCCGCAACTGGTACACGTCACCCGGTTGGAGGACCACGGTGTACGCCACCCCGGGCGTTTTGATCACCGTGGTGGGCGAGGGAACAATGGTCACCACGGTGTTGCTTTCGGTGCCGACAATCGCGAACTGGCTCCCGTTCAGCGGCGGCACTCCCGCGTGGAGATTCGGCCAGGCCAGCACCCTGTACTCGGTGCCCAATGTGCTGACGTGCAGGGCGTGGTAACTGTCGCTGGTGTGCTTGACGTGATTGAATGCAACGACGCGTACATCCCGCGTGGCTTTCACGTACACGGCGCGCCCGGGCAGGACAACGTCGTTGAAGTCGCCAAGGTCGGCCGGGGCCGGCAACGCCACCCAGGCCACAAAGTTGGTCGGGATGCTGACATTGGTGACGAAACCGAGGGCCGGGATGGTCACCGTGGCCAACGTACCCGCAGAACCCTGAATGCACAGAGCCGGTTGCGGCGGGTTGGTGGGATCGGGCGCATAATTCCCGGGGAACGTCAACCAAAACTCCCTGCCTTCACACCCCAGGTCACACCGCTCCCGATCGCGAATGATGCGCACGGGATGATCCTCCACCTCGCCATCGGGTGCCAACCCGACAAAACTGAGCCCCTTACCCTGCACCGTGTAACGCCAGCGGGAGAAGGTCAGACCGGGGACCGCGTCCTCGGGCACGTTGAAGGAGAGGATGTTCAGGCCCGGACTGACCGGCGTATCGGCAAAAACCTGCTCGCCCGGATCCGCCCACGAACCGTTCCGATTGAAATCCACCCACGCGTACAGCCGACCACTGTCAGACACGGTCACCTCAACGGTCGCCGCCCGTCCCGGTACCAGAGCGGAAGTAAACACCACGCCGTCCTCGTCGTCCGGGCCCGAGCTCGGGTTCATGTCATCGCCATCGGCGTCCGCCGTTGGCTGCCCGTCCAATTCAATGTCAACGGTGCTGCCCATGTAGAACTCGCTCCAAACGTGTCGGGCCCCGTCGTCCCTGAGTAGCGTGGGATACGGCGCCGGAGCGTCCCCAAAGTCCAGCCGCTGCTCAATGTTCACCCGGTAGTCCTCCACTTCGCCATCGCCGGCCAACCCGTCGAACCCCACGTTACCCTCCCGGTTGAGTCGAAACCGGGCGAAGGTGGTACCCGGCCTCGCGTTGGCGGGAACCCAAAAGCTCAGAATGTTGCTGCCACTGAAAATCAGCTGGTTGGTGAAGATTTGTTCCCCCGGATCGGCCCATGTCTCGTTGCGGTTGAAGTCCACCCAGGCGTTGAGCCGGCCCGAGCCAGGGCCTCCGTTGGGGTTTTTCGGAGCCGTGAGAGTCACCAGCACTTGGGCGGACTGGCCCGGGACCACGGGAGTCAGAAAGAAAACCCCGTCCTCGTCATCCACGGCGCCGGGCGGGTTGAGGTCATCACCCATGGCGTTGGCATCGGGTTGCCCGTCCGGTTCCGTGTCCACCCACGTGCCCAGGCAAAACCCCGGCAACACAATGTGCCGGGCCCCGTTGACCGACACCAACGTGGGGTACTTGCCGGGCGCGTCGCCAAAATCCAGATTCGACTCCTCCACGAAAACCAGATAATCCTCCACCTCCCCATCCGGCGCTTCTCCGGTCACTTTCAGGCCCGAACGGACCGTGCTGACGCGGAACCGCGCAAAGCTGGGACCCGGCCGGGCATCGGTCGGTACCCCAAACGACAATGTATGGGTCCCTCGACTCACCGGTACCGCCACAAACACACGGTCCCCAGGTTGATCCCATGAGCCGTCCCTGCCAAAGTCCACCCACGCATCCAAATAAGCGATCTCGAAGTTGCCCGTGACGCGGACCTCCACCTGGGCAGTGCCGCCGGGAACAAGCGGCGTCAAAAAGCTCACCCCATCCTCATCGTCCGCTGCCGGTGGATTCACGTCATCGCCCAGTGCATTGGCGTCCGGCTGCCCGTCGTCCTCCATGTCCACGATGTTGCCCAAAACCGGCCCTTGGACCACGTGAAAGGCCCCGTTTTCAGCCCGTTTCGTCGGATAAGGAGGCGGGGCGTCACCAAAGTCCCTTCCCTGCGACCACGCCGGCTCGGCCCACCCAACCATTGCCAGCACCAATGGAATTAACCACGCCCGTACCGGGAAATACCGATGCGGCGCAACCCGCCAACCAGCCCCATGCGGCTGCCCGGCCGGGGCCGGTTCCCGACCCCGCCCCGGCGCCCCGGGACCGGTTCCAAACGTTCGAGTGGCAATCAAGTCTCTCATGGGTACTCCTAAAAGGCCTAGAACGAGTATTCCACCGTGGAAGCCGGGTTCAGGATCAGGACGAGGTGGATGAACGCCTGAGGTGCACTGGTGTGCAGGTTCACCACAAGACCGCTCAGGCCGATGCCCAACAACATGTCCGCATAACCTTCACCCGGCCATTCCACCACCGTGTCGGTCCCCTGCTCAAAGCTCAGGTCGAAGATGTAGACGTCGTTACCCCGGCCACCGACCAGAAGATCGTCACCCCCGTTGCCGCGGAGTGTGTCGTTGCCGTCACCGCCATACAGTTCGTCATTCCCGCTGCCGCCATACAGCGTGTCATCGCCTTCCATGCCGTACAGGATCGCCACCCCCGTAAAGAGACTGGCATCCAGGACATTCGCACCGGCGCCACCCACGAGCACGGCCCGCTCCATGCTGTTCAACTGATTCAGCTCCGAACCGATCCTCAGCGTCGTGTCCGTCAGGGTCATGTGCGCATCACGGGATTCGAAGACGGTGTCCGTGCCCGCCCCACCGAGGATCTGGTCGTTACCCCGCCCGCCGCTGATGTAGTTGTCCAGTGCATTGCCTTCCAGCACATCGTCTCCGTCACCGCCCCGGAGGTATTCGATGCTGTTGTCATGAATGAGCGTGAGAACCAGACGGCCGGCCGCCACCGTCTGCGGCGACGTGACACCCAGGCGGACCGTCACACCCACCGAGCTCGTCTCGGAAAAGTCCAGCATATCAAACCCGGCACCGGGAACCTCATCCACGATGTCCTGTCCCAGCACGTCATCCACGTCGAACCGGTAGACATCGTTGCCCGGGCCGCCGCGGAGGATGTCGTCGCCCGGCCCGCCCACCAGGATGTCCGACCCGGCCCCGCCAATGAGCACGTCATTGCCCTCCCCGCCGATCAGTGTCACCGAGCCGCCAAAGGCCGAGGCGTCGAGGAGGTTGTTGCCGGGCCCACCGGTCAACCGGGCGCGTTCAATGCTCGTCAGCGTGTCGGTGACGCCGCCAATCGTAAGTGTGCTGTTGGTAAGGATGAAGTCTGCGTCTGCGGTTTCGACCACAGTATCCACCCCGCCGGCGCCGTCGAGGTTGTCCTGTCCGGGTCCGCCGGTCAGGACGTTGTCCAGGCTGTTGCCGCGCAAATTGTCGTTACCCGAGCCGCCGATCAGATTCTCAAGGTCCTCCGCGAGCAAAAGGAAGTATAGCTCGCCGGCAACAACGGTCTGGGTAACGCCCAGCAGGCCCAGGTCAACCGTTACAGCCGTGCTGAATGCCGAGAGATCAATCGTGTCACTGCCGGGGCCGCCCAGGATCACATTCAGGTCCGGACCCGCGGAGCCGTCCGGGAAGAACTTGAACCGGTCATCGCCGGGGCCGCCCTCGTACCAGTTGGCGCCCGGTCCGTCGAGGATGAGATCGTTTCCATCGCCGGCGTACACCCAGGCCGTCCCGGTGAACTGCCTGAGATCAAACACGTCATCCCGTTCGGTGCCGGTTAGCACGGCCCTTTCCACGGAGACAAACGTGATCGAACCGCCGGCACCGGTGAAGGTGACGCTTGTGGAAGTGAGCGTCACGGTACTGCCAGCCGGCGCGGGAGCCCCGGGCACCGGCAGGAGCAGACGCAGCGTGTCCTGGGTACCACCGCCGCCCCACAACGTCAAAGCCCCTGCGGTCCAGCCGCTGATGTCGAACGAGTCGTCCTGACCACTGCCGATCAACAGCATTTGCTGGATCCCATCCAGCTGGTCCACCTCGTAGATGGAATCATCCGTGGGTGTGGGCGCGGGATCGCGCTGGGTGATGAACAGCCGACGGTTTTGCACCACAAACTCCACCGGCCAGACCGCACCGGACAAATCCTCGATCAGCAGGTTGACGCCCGTGCCACCGTCAATCACGTCGTTGCCCCGGCCGCCCGTAAGGGTGTCGTCGCCGGGACCGCCCATGAGAATGTCCGGGCCGCTGCCGCCGATGATCGTGTCGTTACCCAGACCGCCGACGAGGATGGCCCGACCCGAGAAGCCCGAGGCGTCGAGCAGGTTGTTGCCCTCGCCGCCGATGAGACGGGCCTGTTCAATCGAATTCAGGATCATGGGCCCACTGGCCACGCTCACGGCCAGGCCCGTGTCCGTCAGGAAGAAGTCGCCGTCGGCCGCCCATACCACAGTGTCCAGACCGCCGCCGCCGTCGAGGCTGCCCTGTCCGGTCCAGCCGGTGAGGATGAAGGTATTGTTGCCCGGGCCGCCCGTAAGGTGGGCGATCTCAATTCTCTCCAGGATGTCCACCTCACCGGTGCCGCGGCGCAATTCGTGGTCGGTCAGCACGAAATCGGTGTTGGCGGACTCGACGATGCGGTCCGTGCCCTCGCCGCCCAGCAGGATGTCGTTGCCCGGGCCGCCATCGAGCCAGTCGTCTCCGCCCTTGCCATCCAGGAGATCATTCCCGGGGCCGCCCTCGAGGCGGTTGTGGTTGCTGTTGCCCCGGATGACGTCGTCCAACGCACCGCCCCGGACCACCTCAATCCCTTCACCCACCAACTGCAGCCGGAGATGGTCGTTGACGGTCTGGAACACACCCACCAATCCCAGGTTCAGTTGGATGGACCGGGTGGTGGTTCCGGAGAAGTCGAGGGTGTCCACACCGGGATCGCCCAAATGCTCGACCACGGTCTCGTCGCCCCATGGCAGGTCGGTGTCAAACACATAGGTCTCGCTACCCGCACGACCCTCGAGCCAGTCGTTGCCCGGGCCGCCCTGCAGCACGTTGTCGAGACTGTTCCCGAGCAGGACGTCATCACCGTCACCGCCGACGGCGTTCTCAATCTCATCCAGCAGGATCAGGTCGAGGTCCGGGTGGACGGTCTGCACGGTGTTCAGGATCGCCATGTCCAGCACCACACCGTCGGGAGTGCCGGAGAAGTCCAGGGTGTCGGCTCCCCCGTTGCCGCGCAGGGTGATGACCCCCAGCGGCTGATTCACGACGAACCGGAACACGTCACCGGCCGAGCCACCCCAATACGTGTCGTTCCCCGCCGTGGCGACGAACGTGACCGACCGCGAGTATCCGGAGGCGTCCAGCACATTCGCCGAGGGCCCACCTTGGAGAGTCACGTTCTCCAGCGAGGCCAGGTGATACGTGGCTCCGGTGGGCAGCGCCAGGGCCGCATCCTTCGGGAATCCCATCCACAAGATCCAGAACAGCCTTTCCCATGCCGTGGCATCCTTCAGCACCATGTCGGTGTCGTTGGTGACCAGGAGCGTGTCCGTCCCACCCGACCCATGAATGATGGCGGTGCGGGTCCAGCCGTTCAGGTCGAAGCGATTGTCCTGGGCGTCGCCATACAGTTCAGCCACCTCCAGGTCGTCCCGCAGCGTATGAACGTTCAACGGCACCAACGAACCGCCCAACCAATGTTGGTGTGTCAGCGTAGCAGGCGTCAGCACAATGCCCGGCACCGGCCGGCGTGAGATCACGGTGTCCCGACCGGGATCGCCCCGGATGTCATCGTCGCCCTGGCCGACCTCAATCCGGTCATCGCCCAGCCCGCCCAGCACAATGTCCACGCCGTCGCCGCCGGCCAGTCGATCGTCTCCGAGCTGCCCATCCACGAAGTCGGCGCCCGGTCCGGCATCAATCACGTCATGACCCGGGCCACCAAACCTCTCGATCCGTCCCAGCCGCGTGGGCTGATCCATCTCGGCCCATGGGCCGGTCACAGCATAAGCCGGAATGCTGCCTGAATCGCCCAGGAGGATGTCCCAATCCGCACCGCCCAGGATGAAATCGTCGTCGGTAACCGTGGGATTGGCCGCCCCCACAATGTACACGGTCGCCGTGTCACAAGGCCGGCCGGTGGCGTCATGCAGCGTCAGCGTGAAGTAACGGAACTCGGTAAAGCCAAGGTTGCGATTGTGGATGGGGATGCGGAAGGTCTTGACCGTTTCACCCACGTCAAACACCAGCACGACCGTCGTGGCGGTGAAGTTGCGGGCAGCCGGCGGGGCCGAGACCGCGCCGTTGGGGCCGGTCCCGTCCAGGGTACGGGCCACCACCACACCCGCCGTGGTGGCCCCACCCCGGAGGACCGTGATCTCCACGTAGCCGGGCTGAACCTCCGAAACGCTGTAGGTGCCGCGGCTGAACTGGTAGTTCCCCACCTCTGCATATTGCCCGGCGGGAACAACACCCGCGTCGATCGTGAGCTTCTGGGGATTGCTCGGGGTCAGCTCGATGACACGCGTGCGGTTCACAAATTCTGCGTCGCTGTCCACCGCGGAGGCATCGGTGACCGGATTGGCATCGCCGACGTTGGCACTCACGAACGTGTAGCCATTCGGCAGCTCGAACTCCACCACATACCGGCTCGGATTGGCGGGGTTCGGGTCAATGTAAAGGTTGGTGAACTCATAGATCCCCGTGGTGGTGAAGACGGCATTCACCGGGTTACCGGCCGCATCCAGGAGGGTCACCAACACGCCCTCGGTCAACAGGGAGTCACCCGGATCCTGTACGTTGTTCAGGTTCAGATCCCGCCAGATCTCGCCCCTGATCCTGCCGGGGAACAGTTGCGGTCTGACCGCAAAGATCGGGCCGTCATCGTAAATCGGATGCAGGGTTGAACCGGGTGGCAGACCATACTCGCTTGCCAGGTTCGTTGAGGAGGTCACGACAACGACCTCGGCATCGTAAGCGGTACGGTTGACTGGCATGTTGGTGTCGGTGGCCGTCTGCCAATGCCCGCCCACGACGTGATCATCCCCACCCCCGGCGTCAATCCGGTCATTACCCGGCCCGCCAAAGATGGTGTCATCGGTCCCACCCCGGCCGACCTCCCGGGTGGACCCCTCCTGCACGCCAAGGCTCAAGCTGTTGCGGTATCCCACCGGACTGAAGGGCGACAGGCCGGTGATCCCTTCAAAGGTCACGCTCTGGTTTTCGTTGTTGGTGGTATTGGTCCAGGTGCCGGACCAGCCCATCAGCAGGTAGGGCCCAAAGCCCTTTTGCCAGGGCGACTTGACCGTGGCGCCGTCCACGCGGACGGAAACCGGTCCCAACGCCACCGGATGCCTGTAAACGCCGTTGTTGTCGGTCTTGACGGTGGCCACCTGGTTCACGCCGTTCTGCATCCAGGTGATTTCCACCGTGACGTTGGCGATGCCGGCTTCGCCGATGTCGCGGAACCCGTTGCCGTTGGCGTCGTGGAACACCACACCCTGCACGGTGTACAGGTCATCATCGTAAATGGGCGATGAAGCCACAAACTGGTGCGGATGCAGCACGGCACGGACGGGATTGGACAGGCGCAGACCGAACCGTTCAGTAACCTCCGGTTGGGCATCGCGCGTCACGGCCACGCTCACCACGGTGGAGGTGCCGCCCGCAGGAATGAAGGCGGTGCCGGAGGCGGCCGTGAAGTCCTGACCGGCCCGGGCCGTGCTGCTCACCGTGGTCCAATCCACATACACGCCGCCGGGCGGTGCCGGGCCGCTCAACCGGATGGTGAAGTTGGCCGTGGTGGTGCCGGCTCCGGTGCCCTCCACCACTCCGTAAACAGGCACCCAAATCCCCTTCACCGAATCATAGCTCAAACCCAGGAAGGGCGCCTCGACCGACACCACCGGCAGGTCGGCATCACGGATGACCAGCGTGGCCGTGTCCGGACCCGCCCGCACGGGGCCACCCGTCGGATTTCGCAGGAACAACAGAACCGTCTCGTCGCCCTCGGTCACGCCGTCGGCATGGATGGCGATGGGCACCAACTTGGTGGTCTCATTGCCCCGGAAATAAACCACGTGGCGCTGCACGGCAGTGTAATCACTGCCGGCCGTGGCGGTGCCGTTCTGCGTGTAGAACACGGCCACGGGCTGCGAGCTGCCCGGCGTTCGATGCAGGGTAATCCACGCATACGCAGTGCCGGAGACCGGCTCCTGCACCACAAAGGTCGCCTGGCCAAAGTAAACGCTCCACGGCCCGGCATCCACCGCGACCGGCCCATCATCGTCCACGATGTTGATGACAAAATGGTTGCTCTCGGACGCGGGGTCGGCCGCCACCACGGCATTCTCCGCATTCAGGAGATTGACGAAGAAGAATTCGTCAGGCTCAGCCCGGGTATCCCCGAAGACCTTGATGGTGAGGATCTTCGACGTCTCGCCCGGAGCAAAGACCAGGACGCGGTCCTGCACGGGCATCCCTTCATTCGGATTGGCCAGGTAATCCGGTGCATCGGCCAGGTCGCCCGAATACACCGTCTCCACGGCCGTCCCCGGAGCGGTGGCATAACTAACCGTCACGGTCTTCCCACTGGGGGCTGAGAGCGTCACCTCCACCGGGACCAGCACATAACCGCCGTTGCCCTCAAACACACTGATGGCAAAGATGCCCGGATCACCCGGCTTGTGGATGGAGACGCTCACGGGCGCGTCATCGTCAGGGATGATGCCGTACCCGCGGGCCTTACCAATCCGGGCATAGGTGGGGTTGAACAATTCCACATAGAAGCTCTCGTCGTATTCATCCAGGGAGTCTTGTCGCAGGCTGACGGTGATGCGTTTGGCGGTTTCCCCGGGCTGGAACGCGAGCGTGCCCGGCGCCGGCTGGACATAATCTCCGTCCGGATACAACGGGTAGGGCTTGGCCGGATTCGGATCGCAACCGCAGTCGTAAGCCGAGTCCACCAGGTACTGTACCGTGATGGGATACTCGCTCGGGTTGGAGAGTGTAATCACGAACTCGGCGACGGTGTCCTCCGGCACCAGCCACACGCGGGTACCATCGGGCAGCAGGGTCGAAGGCGGCACATAATCCCCGGCGTTGATCACCGGAACGGGATCATCGTTGATGATGGTGACGAGCGCCACGGCGGCCGAGGCCGGAATCTGGATTCCGGGCGACGGATCGGAGAACAACACGCGGAATTGCTGGTGTTCCTCGTAGATCAGGTCCCCCAATACCACGAAGGACAGCGTCTTGACCGTTTCCCCGGGGGCAAAGGTCAGCACGCCGCTGGCGCCGATGTAATCGCCGGAATCGGCCGTGGCATTTCGATAGGGATCGGGGTCGTTGCCGTCAGCGGTGGCATACCGGACGCTCACCGGCACGCGTTGCGGACCGGAGAGGGTCACCCGGAGGGTTACGGTCGTCTGACCGCTGTTGCCCTCAATGACCGAGACGTTCTCCACAGATAATACGGACGGACCCTGATACCCGGCGGCGATGTTGCGTTCCGTTTCCTCGAAGGTGAGTTGGAAGTCGGGTGTGCGGCCGGCCAGCGCTCCGTCCGGATACACGTCGCTGTCATTGGCCGCTTCCTCGGGATTTGTCGCGCCGCCGCCGAACTGGCTGACCCAGGTCATGCCCGGCACCGGGCTGAAGGTCAGATAGTAACGGTCGGGATCCAGGCCGGTGAACCTGAAGGAACCGTCCACCTCGGTCCGGGTGGAGCCAATCAACAGTCCGTCGTTCCGATACAAGGTCACCGTGACACCGCCAAAGCCCGTCTCGTCCGGGTCGCGAATGCCGTTCTGGTTCAGATCGTAGAAAATGGCCGACTGGATGGATATGCCCGTGTCACGGTCACCCGTCCGACCCATTGAATCGTCACCAAAGATCACATCGTCGCCGGGCCCGCCATCGATGAAGTCGTTGTGATCCTCTTCGATCACGGTGGTTTCGCCCTTGTTCATAAAGTTGCCGCCATAGATGATGTCATTACCGGGCCCGCCGAAGATCATGTCCACGTTACCGCCGCCGATGAGGGTGTCATTGCCCCGTGCAGTGCTCTGAGCACCGGGCAAGTTGCGAACAGTTAGACCCGCCGTGGGAATCGCGGCCACCGCCGCCCGCAACGCGGACAGGTTGGCCGCCGTGATGGAAAGTCCGTTAATGGTGATCGGGACGTCCGGATCATCGTCCCCGATCAAGAGGTCCACGCCGCCGTGGCCGTTGATCCAGTCGGATCCCGGCCCGCCCAGGAGGATGTCATTGCCGGCACCACCGAACAGCCGGTCGTCACCCGCGCCACCCTCGAGAACATCGTCTCCCACGCCGCCGTACAACACATCGTTGCCGTCGTCGCCCCGCAACCAGTCGTTGCCGTCCTCGCCATGGAGTTCGTCATTGCCGCGGCCGCCGCGGAGGATGTCATCACCCGCACCACCCCGGATGATGTCGTTCCCGTCGTCGCCGTACAATTCGTCGGCCTCGGGAGAACCCGTGATGATGTCATGACCGGGCCCGCCGTAGATGACGATGGCGGAAGCACCGGCGATGAGGGTGTCGTTACCGGGACCGCCGTAAAGGATCACACCAGTGACGCCGCTGACGGGACTGGCCACGATGAAATCGTCGCCCTCATCACCCCAGGCCCTCGAGTTGGGTCCGTCACCCAGGAAGATGGTATCGTTCCCCGGACCTCCACGGACCTCAACCGTGGCAAGCACCCCGCGGAAGTCGAGGTAGTCGTTGCCCTGACCAGCATCCTCCACAATGATCCGGGCCACGCCCTCGAACGTTTGTTTCCAGTTGCGCCATTGCACCTCGACGGTTTCGGCCCCCGCCGATCCGCTGACGTGCCGCACGATGAACGTTTCGCTGCCGTCGGAGGTGTCAATCTCCAGCCGCCGCGCTGCGCGGGACCCGATGTTGAGCAGCAGGTCCGTGCCCTGCTTCTCCGCCAGGACCGGTTCGGGACACGTGATCTCGATGCTGAACAAGGTGATCTCCGCGAAACGCCACGTCTTGTCGATGCTGAAGAAGAACAGGTCAATCTTCAAAAACGCCTCGAGGAAGACGTAGATCCGGCCCTCGATGTTAAAGATGCACCGGGGATCCTGCTGGGCGTTGGCGATGATTTCACTGACCCGCACCCGTCCGTCGTCGTTGATGTCGTTCAGGTCGAAGGTGACTTCGAAGCCGAGACCGCCCTGGACCCCGGCCTTGACAACCACCAGGTTGATCTCCGCCCCGGCAAACAATTCACCATAGAGTCGGACCTCCGGCTGATCGCGCCCGCTGGCATCGAAGTCCAGCACATAAAAGCCGTCCAGAATGTCCAGGAAGTTCTTGTCCGCCGAACTGATGAACTTCTGGATGCCGAACGTGTCGTAGCCAAATCCAATGTTGATGTCTGCGCCGATGGTACCGCCAAACTTCGCATACAGCGGCGGGTAAATGGGAATGGACTGGGTGTAGGTGAACTTGAACCTGAACGTGGGCATCCGCCATTCGATCAGGCGGACCGGCTCGCCGATGAACAGGTTGAACAGTTCGGTCGGATTCTGGAACACAGGCACGGAGAAGTTGTCCAGGCTGCCCACGTCCCCGACGAACCCGGCCACTTTGCTTGTGTAGGTGCTGCTGGCGCCCGGCCCCGTGGCCGCCTGCGCGGCCGCCGCAATATCCCTGAAGGTTTGCGACGCCAACGCTTCCAGGGACTGGATCTCCGTCCGGCGGCCGTCCGGTCCTTCCGCCAGCCGGAACGAACCGAACGGAATCAGAATGGTCCCCTCCCCCAGCCCGTCCAGCTGGTTGATCAGGTCCACGACCTGCAGGACGTTCTGAATAAACCGCACCGTGGAGGGTTCCAGGTAACCAAAGGAGGCCGCCAGATCCAGGATCGTCACGGTCCGGCCCATCAGATCCGACAGGACCGGCAGTCGCATGGTCACGATGTCAATCAGCGGCTGGATCGGTTCGGTGACCTTGCGGATTTCCCGGAGGATCGGGCCGAGAAAGTCACTCACAAAGGTGCCCAGATCCAGCCGAATGTTGGTGAAATCGATGACCGGCGGGCGGATCCCCTGGTCGGTGCTGGCCACCCAGGTGAGCGTGAAATCGGCCAGCACCCGCGGGAAGGCCGTATTCCCGCCGAAGCTGGCAATCAGGTCGAGGTTGATCCGGGCCTCGGCACCCAGCACCGCGTGGAGAATATCGCCAAACTGCGTGCCGCTGGAGAACAGCTCGGCCATGGTGAGCTTGCCGTCCCGGTTGGGATCCTTCAGATCCACGCGGAAAAAGCCCTCGAAGAAGCTGGGCGCCTCCGCATCGTCCATCACGTCCAACTGGAGGAAGAACAACTGGCCGCTGGCGTGCAGGCCCGGAATCTCAGCCCGGAAGAAGATTTGCAGCTCGGGCGCTGTGGCAGGGGCGGACGTGTTGAAATAAAACCCGTGGGTAAGATCCACGCCGAACCCGAATTTCCAATCGAACCCGAGCGACAGCACCACGTTGCCGTCCACTGAAAGCCCGAACCCCGGCACCCCGATATCGAAGTCTATGGGGTTTTGCGTGGTGTCCAGCAACGCCAGGGTGCGGGCCAGCCGGATGTTCACCACCAGCCCGGTCTCGCAATCCAGCACCACGTCCAGCTGGCTGAATCCGGCCGCGGGATCGAGCGGCCCGCCGGTCTCATAATTCACCAACAGGTTCAGCCCGCCCGGGCCGAGCGAGTTCCAGAGCGCCTTCTTGATTGCATTTTCGAGCGCCGTCAGTCCATTGCCGCCCGCCGCCCTCACTTCGGCCCGCAACTCGCGCAGCAGTCCGTTGCGGAACTCCCCGATGAAATTCGCCGCCCCCTGCAACCCGTTCCCGATCAGCGGCAACCGGGTGTTGTACACCACGCTCTTCAGGCCGTCCTCGATCAACCCCAGGAAGCGGTCCAGACCGGCCAGAATCTCGTCGATGCTGTTGGCAATGACATCGCACAGCTCCAGCCCGTCGAACAGCCGGCTGAAATCCGGCGCAATCAGCAGAACGTTTTGGAGCCGACCGTTTCCGTTGTTGGAGGCCGTGTTGGGATCGCCGTCGTCATCCGCCGTCAGCGCACTGGCGGCAAATGCGCCGCCGGCACCCACGGCGTTCTGAATCGCCGCCAGGGCCACCACCGCGCGCGTCGTGCCGAGGTCAATCCGAACCGTGAGTGTGTTGGTGGCCGTATCGTACGAAGCCAGGGCGGTGTCGCCGCTCTGATCGTCTAGGAACAGGATCCGATAGTTGGTGATCGAGCCGTTGCTTTGGATCCGGAGATCATTGTGCAGTCCGGCAAACGGGACGACCTTGACCGGGCCGTCAGCCCTCGTGTTGACAGCTTCCTCGATGAACAGCCGCACCAGGTCCGGGATTTCCACCACCAGGTAGTGGTCGGGATACCCGTCTCCGTTTTGGTCCGCATTGCCTCCGAGAGGCGTGCTTTCCAGCGGGGCAAACACCGGCAGACGGGCGCTGACACCGCCTTCCAATCGAAGGTCCACCACCTCGCCGTTCAGCCAGTCTTCGTCGAGGTACAGGCGACCGTCCCCGTTCGGATCCCTCAATCCCAACCGGAACTCCGCACCACGGTCCCCCTGCGCGGGGCCGGTGTCCGGACTGCCGTCCCGGTCCACCGTGACCGTGCCGTCCCGGATGAAGATGCCGAACACGGCACCCATCGAGGCCTCCAGGTTGATCTGCGTACCGGCCACGCGCGCCAGCAGGGTAACCGCCGTGGCATCACCCAGATACGGCCTCGGGCGCAGCGGATCCGTGATGTCCAGACCGAACTTGAGTTGGAGATCCGCACTGGCACTGACCGTCAGTTGCCCCTCGCCCTTGATCTGAACCAGCGTCGTGGCGAACTGGAGGAAGGCCCGGAGCGTCGGGTTGTCACCGGCCACATGGCGGAGCAGCTCTTGCAGGTCGAGGTTCAGGGGGAGGGAATTCGAATAGGCCGTGGTGAAGTGAAGGGTGAATTCGAGGGCGGCCGTGGTGATGGTGCCGGAGCCGTCATTGCCGGAAGCGGGATTGTCCGGCGGAGCCAGTGCGGCGTTCCAGGGCGAACCCAGTGCGTTGATCGCCGACACAACGGCCGCCGCGGTGGTCCGACCCGGCTGAATTCGGATGGTCAGGAGTTTCTGGTTGCCGTCCCAGGCTGCACGCGCGGTGGCATCGGTGATGGTGGCATCGCCCACAATCCGAACCACCGTGCCGTTCAGGGCGGTCCCGTTGCTGGTGGCGGTGATCCGGAAGGCGTTGTTGTCGCCATCATAATTGATCAACAGCGAGCTGGGCGTGCTGGAGCTGCCGCCGGAGGTCACCAGACTGCTGGCCGGCACGCCATTCTCGTTGAGCGTCACGCTCAGGATGCCCGGATCCAGATGGAACAACACGTCAATCTGCCGCTTCAGTTCGGCCAGCGTGTTTTGCAACGTGCTTTGCGATCCGGCAGCCGACACCCCGTCCAGCCACTCCGCAATCCGGCCGGCGTAATCCAGCATGTCATGCACGCTCAAATTCACAAACGGCAACGGCTCGTCCAGGAACGAAAAGGCGCTCAGCCTCGAGAGATTGTCCGCCACAGCCTGCAGCGCGCGAATGATCGTCACGAAATTCAACCGGCTGAGATTGTCCAGCCCCCCCAACGACGGGTACGTCACGAACATCCCGCGCGGATTCGACACGGGATCATACGGATCCGGGTTGTACTCCAGGTGCGTGATGTCCGGAATCCAGACCGAAATGCGCGGATTGTTCAACGGCACCGGGAAACCCAGGCCGGTCACCGTGATGTTGTCCAGCCGGGCCAGGAAACTGCCGCCGAACTGGACGGACGGTACCAGGTTGGCAATGTGGTCCGAAGAGGTGTTCCGGAACAGCTCGGTGATATATAACCGGGTCTCGCCCGTGCTCTGGTTCCGCAAGGAAAGCGACACGGTCACCGGTGCCGGAGTCACCCCGTCGTACGCAAGGGTGCCGAAGGCCCCGCCGGAAGTCTGCACTTCCACGAACCCCAACCGAATGCTGCCCTGTATGCCGGGCGCTACCGTCGTAATGCTCGCCGAGGCCTGCAGGGAGGCATTCTCAACGAACAGCCCGCGCACGGGGCTGACCACCCGGCTCATGGCGACCTGGTCCGTGGTGGTGGCCGGATTGTTGTCCAGATCCAGCAGCTGGTCCCCAAAGCCCAACTCGGTCACCACCGGATCCTGCCGCGGCGCAATCATGACGATCCGGTTGATGATCCCCAGCTGATCGGCTTTGGCCGACAACACCACCGTGCCCCCCGCGGCCCGGGCCTCCAACACGTCGCCCAACGTCCCCGACCCGTAGGACACCGTGGCCAACACGCTGTTCAGGTCCGCCGCGAGGTCGGCGACGCTGGAATTGTCGTTGGTCAGTGCAGCGGTCAGCGTAATGGGGAACAACTGACTGAATGTCCCCAGCGGGTTCGGTTCCTGATCGTTCAAGTAGATCCCGAAATGCGCGTCGGCGCTCAGCCGCCCATGCACCGGCACCGGCACGCTCTGGCCAAAGAACACCCGCGGCACATCCGCGGCGCTCAGGTCAAAGCCCAGGGTAAATTGGAATCCCACCGTGGCACTGAACTGCAGGGCGCCCGTCACAGTCGCACCGCCAATGGGCCCCAGCGAAGTGCTGAACCGGAACGGAACCGTGGGCGAACCGAGCAAATCCTGCGTGGTGTAGGTGGCGGTTCTGTTGACCGCGTAGGTGTACATGCGGCGGGCCGGGTCGTACACAACGCCGCCGTCACCATCCAACAGCCCGTCGTTCAACACGTCCGCAATGGCGGGGAACAAATCCTCCGTGCTGAACCGCTCCACCAGGACCGCCGACTGGTCCACCGTGTCAGGGTTGCCGTCACCCGGCCCAAAGCCCAAACCCGCGACCACCGCGTCCGCATCCACGAGCGCCAGCGTGGTGTTCTTCGCAATCTCCGATTCCCGCAGCGCGATCACCACCTGCTGGTTCTTGTTGATGCGCGCCACCAGCCGACCGGCCAAACCGGCCGCATTGATCGCATGGTTCAACAACTGAACCAGCTCGGTCCCGGTCCGGCTGTTCGGGTCTCCAACGGTATCAGTGACCGTCAAGGTCTGCACCGGTTCGTCATTGAGCCGGATCTTCAGTTGGGCCCCGCTCAACGGACCCGTGTGAACCGTGGAGGCGAAGACCGACCGCGACTGCAGTTCCACACTCACCAGGTACTTGTAAAGCGTGTCCATGAACAGTTGCGGCCAGTCCAATACATCAGCCAGTTTCACCCCGTCCGTAAAGGGAATCGTGACCTGGAACAGACTGGAGTTCTGGAAACTGTCCAGCCACTGCCACAGCTGCCGCAACATCGTCACCCACTCCAACGGCGTGGCCCGCGCGAAATCAAAGTTGCTGAGCGATGCCAAAGGTCCGCCCAGCGTGATGTTCCCCGCGCTGTCCACCGAGACCAACAGTTGGTTCGTGGTCCCGTCGCGGAACTCCACCGTCCCGCCGCTGACCCGCACCACGAGGTCGAACGGCAGGGCAAATGAGCCCACGTGCAGGTGCCCGTTCACCCGCACAACCAGGCCCAGCGAAGCCGGCAAATTCAGTGCCCGCGGCCCACCGGGCAGCGTGACGGTCACGTTGACCGGGCTGCCCGTGGTGTTGAGCTGCAACCGAATCGCCCCGGACAAACCCACCACTCCGGTCTCAAACTGCAGATCGGCTTCCCCGGCAATGCCGCCGCCGGAAATCAGAAACGCACCCGACCCTTGATCAAACGACACCACCGTGAAGCTGCCGGCCTTCAGGGCGAAGTGCAGATCCGTGGCACCCACCTTGATAACCGGACTCCCGCCCACCACCGCCCGTTCGATCAGGAAATTCCCACCCAACACCACGCCCCCCGCCAACCCGCCCAGCTCCGCCGTGCCCGAAACCGCCAGGAAGTTGTGATAATACGCCCCCTCGAAACGGAGGGTGACATTCTCGGCCGGATCATCATTCACCCGTACCACCACGGGATCGGCCACGCCCACATCACCGCCGGTGTTGTTGACGCGCAGCCGCAGGTTCTGCGCCGTAAGGGTCAAGGGACCCGCCCCGGACAGGCTCGCATGCGCCACCCGCACCTCCCCCGCCAGGCCGCTCGCATAAATCACAAACCCACCCGTGCCTCCCGAAACGTGCAGGTTCACCGGTCCGGCGTTCAAAGTGGCGCTCACCTGCGAGGCCGCCACCGTAACATACGGAGTGCTCCCGGGGACCAATCCGAGAATGAACCGGCCCTGCAAACTCTGGGTGTACGACCCAACGGTCACCTGGACGCTCACCGGAATGGGGCCGGAATCCAGCCTCTGGAACGGTCCGGCCGGCAAATTCAATGTGAGAGACGCACCCACGGTCTGTCGGAAGGCCGAGGCCGCGGTGTTGAAGGACCAGTCGAACGTGTGCGAGAACGTGCTCCCGAAAGCCGTCACCGCCACGGTAATCTGCCCCTGCCCCGCCACGCCGGCATCGGTGATCATGAACGTCCCCGACCCGTTGCTGGCCGTCAGCAGGCCCCCGCCAAAACTGAAGCCCACCTGCGAGGCCGTCACCAGGATCAATCTCCCGCCCCCTTGCGCAGTCCTCTGCTCAAAGCCGAAGTCGCCCGTCAACGACGCGCCAAACACCCCCAACGTCACACCCGTCCCCCGCACCCGCAAATACGGCCCCGCCGGCAGGTTCACCGTCACCGGCGACCCACCCACGGTGACCGTCTCAATCACCGCCACCGCCGCATCGTTGACTTCGACAGTAAACGAGCCCGTCAACGTCACCCCGGGGACGTTCAACGTCACCGCGGCCGAGGCCGTCCCGGCCAGACCCTGCGCCGTCAGAAGGAACACCCCTTGGCCGCCCTGCACCACCAACAGATCCGGCGCCAGCCCACCAAACCGGAGCGAAAGATCGGACACCGTCACCGTCACCACCCATTCACCCCCTGTCAGCGTCTGACGCCGCTCGAACCCGAAATCGCCGCTCAGGGCAATCCCCTGCACCGTCAGCGTCACGCCCGTACCACTGACCCGCAACAACGGACCGGGCCCCACGTCCACCGTCACCACACCGCCGCCCACTTCAAAGCTCCGGTTGAACGCAGTGCCGGTCGTATTCAACACCACCCGGAAACCGCCCGCCATAGTCACCGACGGCACCGTCAGACTCGCCTGCGCCGAAAGGTCGCCCACCAACCCGCTGCCCAGGAAAACCAACGCACCCGTGCCGTCCGTCACCTGCAACAGCGAATTTGTCCCGTCCGTGAACGTAAGACTCAGGCCCGAAACCGCCACCGCCACCTCCTGTCCGGGCACACCATCCGCGTCCCGCGGCTCAAACAGGAAACCGCCCTGCAAACTCGCCTGCGGATTCGACAACGTCAGGGTGCCGTTCCCGGACACCCGGAAGTAAGGCCCGGCCGGCAGATTCACCGCCTCACCGCCCACCGTCGGAACCGACCCGGCCGACGTGTTCAACGCCAGCGTCATGCCACCAGCACTCACCCCCAGACCCGGTATAACCGGCCCCAGGTGGAAATCCAAACTCACTACCCCGGCCAACCCGCTGTCCAGCAACACAAACGTCCCCGACCCGTTCTGTACACTCAGCACACGATTGCCATTCGAAGCGATGGAGAAACTCACGCCACTGGCCCGCAACAGCGTCTCCGTGCCCGTGTTCTCAAAGGTGAACGAACCCGTAAGTGTCTGCCCCAGCACCGTCAACGTACTGTTGACCTCCAGGCTCAACCTCGGCGCCCCGGCAAACACGTTCGCCGACTCCACCCGAACCCGGTAACTGCCGGTGAGACTGAACCCGACAAACGTCAGGCTGCCGGAAAGCGGAAATTGAGCGTCCAGTGTACCACCCTTGCTCAGGTTAAACGCATCGCCCACCGCCAGGGTCCCGCTCGCCAGTCGACCCAGCGTCGCCGACGTGATCCGGCCCGAACTCAAAATGCTCGGGTCCGGCTCCGCCCGGACAAAAGCCTCCAACGTCACCGACCCGCCACTGCCGCTCAACGAGGCCGACCCGGTCGGCAGGTTGAACCGGAACCCGTACCCGCCCAGCCCCGTCGCATGAACCACCG
Organism: Limisphaera ngatamarikiensis; assembly: GCF_011044775.1. Taxonomy (NCBI): domain Bacteria; kingdom Pseudomonadati; phylum Verrucomicrobiota; class Verrucomicrobiia; order Limisphaerales; family Limisphaeraceae; genus Limisphaera; species Limisphaera ngatamarikiensis. The sequence continues at coordinate 45,268 of NZ_JAAKYA010000081.1, forward strand.
CCCGCGCACCAATTTGGTCAATCCCGAGAATCAACCCGCCCGAATCCCGGCCCACGGAAAAATCCAACAACACCGCACTCCGAACCGTCACCGCGGGAGCCGGCCCGTTGAAAGCCGCCCCAAACACACCCCCAACCACATCCTGCAGAAACCGGTTCACCGGCCCGGGCTCCAGCTCCAAATCCACATCCCACCACATCGGGTCGGTACTGCTCACCCCAAAGTATGCCAAAACGCCACGCACCCGGAATGTCCACCCACCAAAACTCGTACCGTCCCAGCTCTCAATCGTCCGGGTCACCGTGGCCGCCGACGGCAGGGAGATCAGAACCGATTGCAACCGGTTCCTCAGCCCATTCACCAGCCCGGTGCCCATGTCCGCCAGGTTCCCCAAATCGGACCCCACCAGCGGCAGGCTTTGGGCAAAAGTTCCAAAGGTATCCAGAGCGTCCGCCACCCTCCCAAGGTCGTCCAACGCATTCAAAATCACCGTGTCCCCACCGGGCGCAAGGGTGGGCGTGGCCACGATCCGAAGCTCCAGCCCGGTTGCAGTATAGGAGGGCTGCAACGCCCAATCCGGTCGACCGGGAATCGATGCAGTCCCCAACCAGCGCGCAAACTCACCCGTCCGCCCGCCGTTCGGCCAGGTAATCACCCTGAACGTATCTCCCAGCGCCGGGGTGTAACCGCCCTGAGGATTAAAGAGAACCTTCAGAGTGCCGTCGAGGATGGCCGATCCGGTCACCTCGATCCAATCGTAGCTCGTCCCCTGCCCAGGCCCTTGGATCTCAATCTCGGTGACGGCATCCGGACCGGGTTGGAAAGTCCCCACCACCAAGTGACCCGGCGAATTGCCAGGTCGCACGACACCGTTGCCCGCCACCCCGCCGAGCACGATGCCGCTACCACTCAACACCTGCCCATCCTGCAGATAAAGAACCCCACCACCCAGATCCAAAACTTCGCCCGAACCCAGGTGAATCTCGTTCCCACCATCCGGTGGGCCGTTGGCAGCCCGCAGCGTCTCCACCAACCGCGCTGCAAAAGGCGAAAGCACAACGCCCGGAGTCGCGCCGCCGTCCTCCGAGGAAGCGGGCGCATACCCCGCTTCCTCAACCCCCGCTTCCTCCGTCACCACCACGCAAGCACCCACCAAAGTCTCGGATACCACCGCTCCAGCCCCCTGCCCGGACTCTTCGCCGCACACCGGACCCGCAACCCAACTCGAGGCCCCTTGGTCAGAAACCATCCCTACCTGAACCGCGCCGCCACCACTTGCCCCCACATCCACCACATCCACCGAAACCACCGCCACCGCACTCAGACCACCCAGACCAAAACCGTCGTCCGAATCATCAATCGCCCCGGTCTCTTGAGCACCAGGTCGCGATGCATCGAGGTCATCTCCACTGTCCTGACCTTCTGTGCCATGTTGTCCCACACAGGAACTACCCGACGGAGCCTTCGGAACAGTCGCCACGTCATCCAGCAACACGGCGTTCTGGTCAGCCGCGACCGTGCAGGAGAACACGTCGCCGGTCAGATTCTCGGGGGGCGCACGAAGAAGGTCATCGTGGAGCGGGTCGGACACCGCGCCCGGCCAGCGCAAGCCGCTCGCGCCCAGCGCATCCGCTGACAACAAAATCCGCGGCTCCAGCGCTTCCAGGTCAAACTCTCGTCTGGGATCGGCCCAGCTCACAACCTTGCCTGCTTAATTCCGGTCGTGGCGCCCAGGGCAGGCATCACGACCCGACCGCATAAGAGCCGATGAAATTCGGCATCAACTGGCTCTTTGCTCCGCCTTGTACCAGCTCCACGGAATCTGTCAATACCGCACCCGCATTTTTTTCGAACAGGGTCTCTGCCAGAAGCTTGCGCCCGCCCGATGGTCCACAAAGGCATGATGATCCCGGAGAACAAACGCTGAACCGTGCGGCGGAGCTGCAATTACCAGGAGGGGCACACTCTCCTGTGTCCGCTCCCCGCCAACCTCATAAGCCCCGCTTCCTCCCACCCTGTCGAATTTGGGAGGGGCCCCGCAGGGTTGGAACACCCCGGGAGGGGCACAGTCCTCTGTCCCGATATTCTTGCGGACGGCGGGGACGCCGTCCCTCCCGGCCTGCAGGAGCTCGCAAGGGCAGTGGCCGATCGAGTGGCGCTGCAGGTTCGGCGCGGGCCCCGGTGTCTGCCTTTCCTTGCGGACCGCAGGGACACGGTCCCTCCCAATGGACCCTGTGGGAGGGGCACAGTCCTCTGTGCCCGTCGGACATTGCCCCCAAATACACGGCACCTCACGGATCAGCAGGTGTCCCAGAATGCCCTCAGTTCCCCGATAGGTCGGGAGGGGCACGGTCCCCCGTGCCCGCCCATGCGGCGGCTGACGCCGCCCTACAGGGTCGCCGTCCCCGGCGACTAAAAATATTGGGCCCGGGATCGCCCACCGGGAGGGGCATGGTCCTACGTGCCCGATGTTCTTGCGGACGGCGGGGACGCGGTCCCTTCCAACCTGTCGGCGATCGTAAGCGCACCCCCCGATCGGGGCGCGCTGCAGGTTCGGCACGAACCCTGTGGTCTGGCTTTTCTAGGAGACCGCGGCGGCACGGTCCCACCCAACGGACCCTGTGGGAGGGGCGGAGTCCTCTTCGCCCGCCATGCTTGCCCGCATGTGTTTATCCCTGCCTATTCATCTCTTACGTGCACACGCCAGCCTTTCTCGGACGGCGCTCAATCACCTTTTCCTACCTCGAACTCTTTCTTAATCTTTGAAAGCCTTTCTTCACTCATGGGTGTCACTGTGCCATCTTTACTTCTTTCAAATCCCTCCACCGGTATTCCGTTGTCACCAATCAGGATCAAGGTTTCAAAGAATCCGTCGCCGTCCTCGTCTCCCTCCATGGCCAGGCATTTACCTTGATGATGATAACCGCGAACGGTGACATTACTAATCTTATCCACCGTGGATCCAAATACCATTTTTCCGTTCCGAAAGCACTTCACGAGCACCAGATTGATCTCTCCATCATCACGCGTACTCACCTCTACGCGTCGCGATACCAGTTCTCCGCTCACAAAGGTCTCCGTGATGCGCCTGTAATATCCGCGTTCTCGGTCCTCCGTCACCTTGGTCTCGGTCGTTTCCTCCCCAAGAGCAGACCTTTGCTGGGGCACCGTCGCTAGCATACAACTGACGAATACGAATACTGCAGCCACTGCGGCCTTACGCGCTCCACTCATGTTGTATACCTCCTATCTCAGAATGCTGCGCATATGGAATAACACGAGAAGTGTCCAATACCCCCAACAATGTGTGGAAAACTACATTTGATCTGCCGGCAACACAGCTCACAACTGTCTTGCTCGGGTTTACGAGCGAATGCTGAGCATAACTCAGCCGCCTCTTTCATCTTATCGCAACCCTCTTTCGCCTGGGATAGCAGGATAAAGATCCGAATCATTTGAGCAGCGGACTTAGCTGCTTCAGGGGGCCAGTCATCCGCGTTTGCGATTGCCGCCGCTAAAGTATCAGCTGCCGTTCTGAACAAATCCTTCACCGGGTTCGGTCGGTTGGCGCAGCATGACTTGCATGCCTGATCGTCCTTCTTGGGTTTATCATCTTTATTGCGTTTAGCAGCCTCGAGTCCCAAAAAGTCCACGTGATTAATCGGGTCTTGGTTCACGAAATCGTAGTGGGCAAGGCCCGCCCGGGTTGGCCGCGGATGGAAGCTTCCGGCTTCTTGGCGCTTGTCAAGCATGGCGCTTTTGTTCCGCTGGATTGTGCGGAGTGAGCCGTTAAGGATTGGAGCACCCAGCATCCCTACTTCTCCACCCGTCTTCGAACTCTCAAAGATGAGGGCAAACCCCGGTTCCCCGAGCGGATCCCTGCTCAACCACCGCCCTATGCTGGGTGAATAGGCCCGGTATTCGTACAGCACCAGGCCCGTGCCGTCCTCCGTCCGCTTCGTGCTGAACCGGAACGGATTTGAAGCGGCCACAGTACCCGTCAACCGTAACGGCTCCCCAAACGGTCCATACTCGTACCGCGCAGTCTCGGTACCGGTGCTCGCGGACACCAGGGTCCACACGTTCCCGTTGCCGTCGTACGTCACAAAGTGCACGCCCGCAGTAGCCCCACCACTCAACCGCACCCACAACAACCCGCCCACTCCACCGGCTTCGTCCAGGCTTTCCGAAACATCCGATCCCCACACGTACGACCGCACCAAGGCGTGGTTCGTCGCGTTCAACTCCACAACGTGCCGCCCAAACAGCTCCGGATCACTCATCAGCTTCAGATCCTCCACCACCTGCCACGTGCTGTTGGTCCAGACGTAGCGCACCTGCCGTACCCGACGCCCCAACGCATCGTACGTCCAGTCCACCCGACGCAGATCCACACTGCCCCAGCTCATCACGCGCACCAGCCGGTTCTCAGCATCCCAACTGTACACCCACCGACCATCCCGGACAAGATTCCCGTCCAGGTCGTGGACGAGCAGCTCCGGCGTCTGCACCACCACCGCCGACCGCACCTCCCCCTGCAGCCGGTCCGATCGGTCCAGAGGCATGGAGCGATGGAACCACAGAGACACAGAGCACACGGAGAACGGCCAGAAGAGAGCGCGCAAAGCATGTCGCCCTCTATGGGCGGCGGTTGGTGTCCGGCGATGTTTTCCGCAGCCCCTTGCCCCGGCAAAAGCCGGGTGGCCGGTATCGCTTCCGATCAGCAGTTTGTTATAGGCGCATTCGAGCTGACGGCGGGGATGAGGTCCCTCCCATGCGACTTTCCGGTAGGGGCACAGTCCCCTGTGCCCGCTATTTTGGGGACAGCGGAGACGCCGTACCTCCCAAGCTGCTAAAGGCCGCAGGGTGCCTTCGATCTGGCGATTCCCCCTGAGGGGCACGGTCCCCCGTGCCCGCCCATGCGGCGGCTGACGCCGCCCAACAGGGTCTCCGTCCTCGACGATTGAAAAATTGGCGGGCGAACGCCCGCAGGGAGG
>NZ_JAAKYA010000081.1:50351-51706 GCF_011044775.1 Limisphaera ngatamarikiensis
CCCTCCCATGGGAACTCCTAGAAGGGGCACAGTCCCCTGTGCCCACATCTTTCTACGGACCGTGAGGACAAGGTCCCCCCAGTCTGCGCCGTCACACCCACTGCAGGACGGTCGCCGTCCTCGCTCACCCCACGGCATCCAGACCGCCACTCGGCTGGTAAGCAGCCGCGCCCCCCCCGGCGCTTCCCTACACGCTGTACGGCTACGAGCATCCTGAGCCCCATGCACCTCCCCGTGCGCCCTCTGCACCTTTGAAGTTCATCGCAACGCCACATCCGCCCAAAGCACGCTGGCCAAAGCATCCGATGGGTTGGACGCTGGGGCTGAGGTTGAGGACGCCGATGCCCTCCGGTTGCGATTCAGGCCGGACGTGCAAACTCGTCCAACGACGCCTACACCCCTCGGATCAAGTATCCGGGCAACTTTTCAACAGACCCGGGATGCGCCCCCACTCCAGCAATGCCCTCCACAAAGCCTTTGAAGATCGTCCTCCTCCTCCCTAGCCCCCCATCCGCAGCAAGGCACCTTGGTCCCTTGGTGGAGCAGTTCCTTCGCCCCCCCGGCACGCCGATCACAGAAGCATGCCGCCCGGCCCCTGGCAGCCTTCAGTTGGCCATTGCTGGCGCACCGCCTCTGCCCCACCACCATGCCTTATCGCGCCGACCGCAACCTCACGCTGGAGATCAAAGCGTTGCTTTTCATCAGCTTCTGGAAGTGCTCCAAAGCGTCTGCCGCTGTAACGTGCGGCCCGGGACCTGGCAGCTGCGTCACATCTGTCGCCCCGGACGGCCAGCGAATCACAACCAACGCATTCCCTCGCGCCCGCTCATACGGCTTGCCCGCCACCCACACTACGTCATTCCAGTCGTCCCACTTCAACTCCATTCGCACCCAACCCGTACTCGTCTTGTAGGCTCTCGTGAACACGACATGCTTTAAGCCCCATTGAAAGCTACTGTCCATGCCCTCCGTCGGCCCTAAATCCGGAAATAAAATGAGCGCATACAGCAGATTCTGCTCCTGTCGCCGACGATCCCTGTCTTGCAGATCATACCCCCGCGCGATTAGAAGCTCACCCTCGATGGGCTCAGTAGAGCTCCCTCTAGCGCCGTAACAGAGCACCTTCCTCGGCTGGCAGCCGGCTGCCGCCACAGCAACCGCAACCAGCGCCGCACATCCTACTGCCAACCTGCTCGGGAAACGTCCACGCATCACCGCTCACCAGCTGAACCGCGCATCCACGCAAACGTCCATGGGCGGCAATAACTTGAGGATTCCAAGGCTCACACCAAAAGGTCCGGGGGTGGTCGCTTGATGATGGAAATAAATCCAGGACGAGTCCACCAACAAAAAGT
>NZ_JAAKYA010000081.1:51906-52429 GCF_011044775.1 Limisphaera ngatamarikiensis
GCCCCTGAAAGTAACCGTGCATACTGGTGGATGGCCGCCAGGAACAGCTACCGGGTACCCAAGCCCTGGCAGGGGTATTGGCCACTCCGTAAAACCTACGATTCGGAGCTGATAGATAATCTGGCATTTGTCATCCAGATCAACATAATGACGCGTTTTCATACCCGGCTCTGGATCGGGAAGCAAAATTTCTGTTGTAAGCACCAGGCGCACTGTTGCAAGCCCCAGAACGTCCACAGCACCGACTGTATTGTTTCGACTGAACGCATAATCTGCGAGGTCGGCGCGCGCTTTTCTCCTCAACTTCACCACCGGCCCTTGCAATGATTCCCACCCCATCGGATCCCTGCTCAACCACCTTCCCAGGGCGGGACTGTAGGCACGGTATTCGTACAGCACCAGGCCCGTCCCGTCCTCCGTCCGCTTCGTGCTGAACCGAAACGGATTCCACCCCGCCGCAGCGCCCGTCAGCCGCAAAGGCTCCCCAAACGCTCCATACTCGTACCGGGCAGTCTCGGTACCG